>DATCMP010000616.1:0-26867 GCA_036563365.1 Thermomicrobiales bacterium | reverse complement strand
GGCGAGGACGCGGATACGACGGCGGCGGTCTACGGCCAACTCGCGGGGGCGTTCTACGGCGAGGGTGGTATCCCGGTGCACTGGCGCGAACGGCTGGCGTTGCGTGAGACGATCGAGACGTTCGCCGATGGGCTGCTGGCGCTGGCCGACGCGGCACCGACCGGTGCGTGAGCGCGACGCGCGGTATCCTTGGCCGTCATGATGTCCGGCCATCACGATGGGATAGTGGTGAGGGGAGACGGGTGCAGAGAGCGAACGAGGTGGGGTATGTCGAGGCGCTGCAAGGGCTGGTCGGGGTCGCGGTGCGGCACTGGCTGTGGGGCGCGGGGCGGATCGCGGCGGTGCGCGGGACGACGGCGGCAACCTTCCCCGGCGGGGTGGTGATCGTGGTCGATTTCGCGGCGCGCAGCGGCGCGGGGTCGCCGTTCACCGTGGCCGATCTCTGGGGCGGCGAGCGTTTCGCGCGCCCAACCCTGCCCGCCACGCTGGCGGGCGTGGGCCAATTGCTGGACGCCCTGCTCGCCGAGTCCCGTCGCCCGCTGCCGCCAGCGCCGGTCGCCGCGACCGCGCCTCCGACGATCGAGCCGCGCTTCGCCCGCCTCGCCGCGCAAGGGGCCGCGCGGCAGCCTGCCGCGCCACCGGCCAATGTTGGCACCGCTTCGGCCTGGGCGCGGTCGTTGCTGACGCGCGACGATTGGGTGATCGTGGACACCGAGACGACCGGCCTCGATAGCGGCGCGGAGGTGATCGACCTAGCGGTCCTCGATCGGCACGGCACGATCTTGCTGGAAACGTTGCTGCGCCCGCGCCGCCCGATCCCGGCCCAGGTGACGCGGATCCACGGCCTGGGCGACCACCATGTGCGCGACGCCCCGACCTTCGCGCAGATCTGGCCGCGCCTGGGGCCGATCCTGGCCGGGCGCACGATCATCGCCTACAACGTCGCGTTCGATAAGCGCTTGCTGGCGCAGACGGCGACCACGCACGGCGTCGCCATGCCGACCCTGAACCACGAGTGCGCGATGCGTCGCTACGTGGCCTACCGGACGGCGAAGGGGTTGCCGGGCGGGCGCGGCTCCTACAGCCTGGAGAAGGCTTGCCGCGACCACGGGATCCCGATCGGGGGCCACCGCGCGGCGTCCGACTGCTGCGCGACGCTGGCGCTGATGCGGGTGATGGCGCGGTGAGGGGTGCGAGATACGTCAATGTGGGTGGGCTGGCGGTTGAACCCCGAGACTGCGCTCGGGACAAGGCCGCGCCTCGTGGGCTAAGATTAATGCGAGGCATTGCCGTATTGTTAGGCACCGCGCCGTTAACGAGCCTAGCCCGCGTAGGCGGGCTTCGTGGCCCGCAGGCCCGCGAGGCGCGGCTTTAGCCGCCAGCCACCCCACGCCAACGTACGCCACCGCTATCGGGCGCTTTGGGCCGATGGTTCTGCGCGCGCTCAGAGCTGATACCGGGCGACGAGGGTGGTGAGGCTCCCGGCCAGGCGGGTCAGGCCACCGGCCGCCTGCTCGGTGTCGTTGGTCGCCGCGAGGTTCTGCGTCGTGGCCTGATTGATCTCGTGCATCGCCGCCGCGATCTGGCCCATCCCCGCCGCGTGCTGCCGCACCGCGCCCGCGATCTGCGCCGCCGAGTGCGCCGTCTCCTCGATCGCCTCCGACAATTCATCGATGGCCCCACCGGCGCGCGCGATCAATTGCTGCCCGCGATCGGTGCCCTTGGTCCCCTGCTCGGTCGCCATCACCGCCGCGTTGGTCGCGCGCTGGATATCGGAGAGGATCGTGCGGACCTGGATCGTGGCCGCCTTGGAGCCTTCCGCCAGGGTGCGGATCTCCTGCGCGACGACGCCGAAGCCCTTGCCCTGCTCCCCGGCCCGCGCGGCCTCGATCGCCGCGTTGAGCGCGAGGAGGTTCGACTGGTCCGCGAGATCGTTGACGGTGGCGATGATCTCGCCGATCTGGTGGCTCTGCTCGGCCAGGGCGAGGTTGTTCTCGGCGATCGTCGCCACCTGCTCGCGGATGTCGGCCATCCCCGCCGTGGCGTCCAGCACCGCCGTCACCCCTTCCCGCACCACCTGCCGCGCCTGCTGCGCGGTCGCGGTGACGCGCTCGGCCAGGGCGAGCGCCTGCTCCGCGCTCGCGCGAACCTCATCGACCGTCGCGGTGGTCTGGGCGAGCGCGGCCGATTGCTCCGTAGCCCCCGCCGCCTGCTGCGCCGCAGCCGCCAAAATCTCGCTGCTCGATGCGGCGAGATCCTGCGAGCCGACGTGCAACGCGCCCGTCATGTGGCCGATGGCGCGTCGCAGGCCGAGCGCCAGGCCGACCCCGATCACCAGGGCCAGCAGCGTGGCCCCGATGACGACGTTGCGCGCCGCCTTGTACCGCGTGGCGAGATCGGCGTTGGTCGCCCGCGCGACGTTGGCCTTCGAGGTGATCAGCCCATCCAGGGAACCTTCGATCGCGTCCAGGCGGGTCGCTTCATCGCCGCTGTAGGCCGCGAGCGCCGCCGGGGTGTTGCCCGCCCGACTGGCGGGCAGGGTCGCACCGTCGCGCGCCCGCCGATAACCGATCAGATTCTGCGCGAGCTGGGCCAGCGCGTCGCGTTGCTGGCCGTCGGTATCCCCCTCGCGGATCGCCACCAGCGTCGCGTCGATCGCCTGATCGCGCCGCGCGATCTCGGCTTCCAGTTCGGCCTTCCGCGCCGGTTCGGCGACCAGGATGTGCGCGAGGACGCGGGCGCGCCCCGCCTGCACATCCTGGGAGAGGGCGGCGGCCTGCCCGGTGCCGACCAGATCGTCGCTATACATCCCCGCGACGCGGTCATTGATCTGCTTGGCCTCGAAGATGCCCAAGCCGCCGATGATCAGCATCAGCGCGAGCATGGTGGTGAAGGCCAGCATCAGTTTGGTTCGCAGGGTGAATTTCACGATTGTTCCGTCTCCTCGTACCCCAGGGTGTTGGCCTGACGGGCGTGCACCGTGCCGTCGGCCCCGCGCACCACGCGCGGGGCAAATCGCCGCCATATATCAGCCTACCGCTCCCCAGCCTGTCGAGCCAGAGGACTAAAGTCCCGATCGATGGGATCGCTCTTGTTTCCTCCCCACTGGCCGCATGGTGTGGATAAAGGCGGATAGATGAGGCGCGGCGGCGCTGATACCCCGTGACGGTGCCCGCCCGCGACGGTGCGCCGATCTGGCCGCGATGGTGCGGTGAACGCGCACCGCGGGCGCGGGTTTACCCGTCGCAGGTACGACGCGCCGGGATGGGCCTTCGCTCCCCAACGGTGGTACAGGCGCGCCCGCCGCGGGACGTTGCGCCCGAGCGGCGGGATGCCTCCGGCGTCGCCGCGGCGACGGTGGCTGTAGCCGAAGGCCGCTGCGACGCGTTTAGGTACAGAAACGCCCGTAAAAGTCCGCGGGGGTATTGCATATCCCGCGTCCCCGTGGTATATTTGTCTTCCGCAAGTATTCGTACGCGCGATGGTGTACAGGTCTCCCACCTGCTCGTCCACTCGTCCCGTCCGGCTGCCTCTGCGAAAGGCCATCTGTTTTTATTGACCAGTGTCCCTGGACGGGGACGAGAGAAGGACCAGCACACACATGAGTTTTCAGGACAAGACCCTCGTTTGCCGCGACTGCGGTCAGGACTTTGTATTCACTGCCGGCGAGCAGGAGTTCTACCAGCAGCGCGGGCTGACCAACGAGCCGGGTCGCTGTGCCGATTGCCGTCGTGCCCGCAAGGCCCAGCAGGGCGGCGGTAGCTACTCCAGCGGCAACAGCTACGGCGGCGGCGGCGGTTACGAGCGTGCCCCGCGCCAGATGTTCGACGCGGTCTGCAGCAGCTGCGGCAAGGAGACCCAGGTCCCCTTCCAGCCGCGCGGCGACAAGCCGGTTTACTGCTCGGATTGCTTCGCGCAGCAGCGCCAGTCCAGCGGTGGCGGCTACGGTGGTGGCAGCTACGGCAGCCGCGACCGCTACTAACCGCGCTGGGTGTCGGGCAGGCGAGGGGAGCGTCAACCGAACGATAACGCGATAGTGCAAAAGGGTGGGGACACGCAAGTGTCCCCACCCTTTTGCTCGTTAGGCGGGCGGACCGCTCCCCCCGGCCCGCCGCCCAGGGGGCACCCGCGACGCGGGGAGGGGTGACGCGTTGGGGGGCGGTGGGCGTGGGTTGGATGGGTGGGGGCTGGCGGCCGCCGCCGCCAGCCCCCACCCACGCCTAAGCCCGTCTCTGTCGGATGGGGCGATCCCTCGCGCGACGGTGCCGTTTGACGCGCGATCGGGCCGATGCTACGGTAGCGCGACGATCGTGGCGGCAAAAGCGTCCGGGTGAGTGAACGTAGCGAGGTGGGTCGTATGGACGAGGCGATTCCCCTCGACCGGGTGACAGCCGGGACGGCGACGGTGGTGCTGCTCGGCACGCTGGACACGAAGGGCGAGGAGTACACCTACCTCGCGCGACAGGTGCGCGCGGCGGGCTGCGACGTCATCCTGATCGATGCCGGGAGCCTCGGCCCGCCGTTGGCGGAGCCGACGATCGGGCGCGACGAGGTGGCGCGGGCCGCCACAGCCGATGCCGTCGCGTTGGCGATGGCGGGCGACCGTGGCGCGGCGATCGCGGCGATGGCGCGCGGCGCGGCGGTCGTGGTCGGGCGCTTGTATGCCGAAGGGCGGCTGCACGGGATTCTGGGGCTCGGCGGCTCGGGCGGGACGGCGCTGGTCACGGAGGCGATGCGCGCCCTGCCGATCGGCGTGCCGAAGCTGATGGTCTCGACGGTGGCCTCGGGCGACACGCGCCCCTACGTCGGCGCGACCGACATCACGATGATGTTCTCGGTGGTCGACATCGCGGGGATCAATCGTTTCTCGGCGCGGATTCTCAGCAACGCCGCCGCTGCGATCGCCGGGATGGCGCAGGGCTACGCCGTCGCCGCGACCACGGTGGAGTCGGAAGCCGACGCGAAGCCGCTGATCGGCGCGACGATGTTCGGCGTGACGACCGACTGCGTGACGACCGCGCGGCGTCTGCTCGAAGAGCGCGGCTACGAGGTCCTCGTCTTCCACGCGGTCGGCACGGGCGGGCAGGCGCTCGAAGCGCTGATCGCGGGCGGTTTCCTGGCCGGTGTCCTCGACGCGACGACGACCGAACTGGCCGACGAGCTGGTCGGCGGCGTGTTTTCGGCAGGCCCGACCCGGCTGACGGCGGCGAGCAAGGCGGCGCTGCCCCAGGTCGTCTCGCTCGGGGCGCTCGATATGGTCAACTTCGGCCCGCGCGACACGGTGCCGCCGCAGTTTCGGGACCGCAATCTCCACGTCCACAACGCCTCGGTGACGCTGATGCGGACCACCCCGGGAGAATGCGCCGAATTGGGCCGGCGGGTCGCGGCGCGGCTCCGCGGGGCGGCGGGGTCGCCGACGGGACCGCTGGCGGTCTTTGTGCCGCTGCGGGGCGTCTCGGCGATCGCCACCGAGGGGGGCGTCTTCTACGACCCGGAGGCCGATCGCGCCCTCTTCGCGGCGTTGCGCGAAGGGTTGGGTGACGGAGTCGAGGTCCACGAGCTCGATCTGGCGATCAACGATCCGGCGTTCGCCACGGCGATGGCGGAGCGGCTGCTGGCGCTGATCGCGGAGCGGGGGGATGTGAGGGTGGGTTGACCCTCCCCGCTGCTGCGGCGGCGACCCTCCCCTAAAGAAGGAGGGTGGAAGGCAATCACCCTGCAACGGCCTCCCCCGTTCCTCGGATGGGCGGGTGCAATGCAGCATGAAGGGGATGCAAGGGAGGGGGACGATGAAGCGCGCGGATGCGCTGGCACGCCTGCGGGCACAGGTCGCCGCGGGGCGCGCGATCATTGGGGCGGGCGCGGGGACCGGGCTGTCGGCCAAGTGCGTCGAGGAGGGCGGGGCCGACCTGATCGTGATCTATAACTCGGGGCGCTTTCGGATGGCCGGGCGCGGCTCGCTGGCGGGGATGATGCCCTATGGCGACGCCAACGCGATCGTCGTGGAGATGGCGAGCGAGGTCTTGCCGATCGTGCGCCAGACGCCGGTGCTGGCGGGGGTCTGCGGCACCGATCCGTTCCGGCTGATGCCGGTCTTCCTGCGCCAACTGAAAGAGATGGGCTTCACCGGCGTGCAGAATTTCCCGACTGTCGGGCTGATCGACGGCGTCTTCCGGCAGAATCTGGAAGAGACCGGGATGGGCTACGACCTGGAAGTCGCGATGATCGGCGAGGCACACGCCCTCGATCTGCTGACGACCCCCTACGTCTTCACGCCGGACGAGGCGCGGGCGATGGCGGAGGTCGGAGCGGATGTGCTGGTGCCGCACATGGGACTGACGACGAAGGGGGCGATCGGGGCGCAGACGGCGATCACCCTCGCCGACGCGGTCGAGCGGGTCCAGGCGATCTACGACGCCGCCGTGGCGGTCAACCCCGACATCCTGGTCCTCTGCCACGGCGGGCCGATCGCCGAGCCGGACGACGCGGCCTACGTGCTGGCGCACACGCACGGGATCGCCGGGTTCTTCGGCGCGTCGAGCATGGAGCGCCTGCCGACCGAGATCGCGATCACCGAGAATATGCGCCGCTTCAAGGTGCTGACTCCGGCTGACCATGTCGCACCGCTGGTCGAGGGCTGATGCGCCCCTACCACGTTGACTGTTGTGCTGTAAGGAGGGTGGCCGATGGGCGCGATCGATCCGCAGTCTTTGCCGACGACCTCACTGGAGTGGGGGGTGATCAAGTGGTTCGTGGCACCGGGCCATACGCCGGGCGCGGTGATGACGCTGGGCGAGGTGGTACTCCTGCCCGGCAAGGGGCACGAACGCCACAATCATCCCGAGTCCGAGGAGATTTTGTACATCCTCTCCGGCGAGGGGGAGCAGATGGTCGATGACGGTGAGCCGTTCCCGGTGCGGGCTGGCGACGTCATCTTCATCCCCACGGCGATCTACCACTCGACGATCAATACCGGTTGGGGGCCGCTGCGGCTGCTGGCGATCTACAACCCCGGTGGCCCGGAGGAAGGGCTGCGCGAGTTGCCCGATTTCCGCGAGGTGCCCGCGGGTGAGGGGCCGGGCTGGGTCCGGGAGTAGTCGGGAGTCGTGGGTCGTGGGTCGTGAGAGGGGGAGGGCATCGCGATGCGGTAGCTCCTTACCCTCCCTCTTTAGGGGAGGGTCGCCGCCGCAGCGGCGGGGAGAGGTTAATGCCGGACGCGGCGCGTGATCGGTGTGATGTGACAGGGAGGGGCTGGTGGCGAAGAAGCGCTGTCTGATGATCGGGGCCGGCGGGCTGGCGCGGCGCTGGCTCCGGGAGTTCTACGCACCGCACATGGACCGAGTCGAGATCGTCGGGCTGGCCGATGTGAACGAGGAGGTGCTGGCGCAGTCCGGCGATTTCCTGGGCCTGCCCGCGAATCGCCGTTTCACGCGGATGGCCGACGCCTTCGCGGCGGTCGAGGCCGATTTCTGCACGATCGTCATCCCGCCCGCCTTCCATCAGGAGGCGGTCGATCACGCGGTCGCGCTGAAGATGCCGATCCTCAGCGAGAAGCCGATCGCCGATACCTGGCAGGCGTGCAAGGAGATTTACGCGGCGGTGAAGGGGGCCGACCTGAAGATGCAGGTCGTGCAGAACTACCGCTATTACACGCCGATGCTGACCCTGCGCGACGTGCTGCGGAGCGGCGAATTGGGGCGGATCAATTACATCGTCTCGCGCTTCGCCAAGGATTACCGCGTCTACGGGTCGTGGGGGGCGATCTTCCGGCACGAGATCCAGCACAGCCTGCTGATCGAGGGGGCGGTCCACCACTTCGACGCGATCCGCAACCTCAGCGGCGGCGACTGCAAGTTCCTGGGCGGCTGGGAGTGGAACCCGGATTGGAGCAGTTCCAAGGGCCAGTTCAACACCCTCTACACGATGAAGATGGACAACGGCGTCCACGCCACCTACGAGGGGACCGGCACCGCCGCCGGGAAGCAGAATATCTGGCACGACGAGTATTACCGGGTCGAGTGCGAGCACGGCGTGGCGATGGTGGACAGCGACCATATCGTGCGCGTGGAGCGGTTCGGCGGCGGGCGCGGCCTGCGAGTCGAGGAGATGCTCCCGACCCAGGTGAAATATCAGGAGCACGTCTCGGTGATCGACCAGTTCCTGAACTGGCTTGACGGCGGCGAGGCCCCCGAGGCGACGATCGACGACAATATCAAGAGCGTGGCGATGGTCTTTGCCGCGATCGAGGCGTCGCGCACCAACGGGACGGTCGATGTCGCCGCGATGGTCGCGGAGGCCACGGCCCAGGGCGGTGGCGTCGCCGCCGGCCAGGAGGCGTAACCGGATGCCACTCTTGCGCGGGGGGATGTCGAACGCACCGGCCTGGTGTGAACTGAAAGAATTTGCGGTCGTGACCCTCGCCGCCGGTGAGGGCTGCGAGTTCCCGCGTCGCGCCGCGAAAGAGCGGCTGCTCGTCGCTTCGGGCGCGTGCCGGATCGTGTTTGGTGACGAAGCGGTCGCGGCGCAGGCGGGCGACAAATACGAGTTGCCGGACGCCGACGCCCACTTCGCCGTCACCGCCACGGACGAGGCGACGGTCGTGCGGCTCTGCGGCACCTGGGGCGCGGAGACCGGCGGCTGGGGTCTCTTCAGCGTCGAGGAGCAGGACGCGCCGGAGCGGGGCGACCCGACCGATTATCCGAAGCGGACGCGGATCGACAACCACTACCACGACTGTGACGAGTACTGGATCGTCCTCCAAGGGCATGGCACGGCCGTCTCCGAGGGTAAACGGTACGAGGTCGGGCCGGGGGACTGCGTGGCGACCGGGATGGGCCACCACCACGACTTCCCGCTCGTCACGGAGCCGGTGCGGGCGGTCTTCTTCGAGACGACCCTGCAAGGGGCGCGGCGGCGCGGCCACCTCTGGAACCACACCCACGGCCAGGCGCAACCGCAGCCGGAACGGGTGTAGCAAGCCCCTTCGTGGCGCGCCTCAGCCAACCAGTCGAGCGAACGAACGCGTGAGCGGGCGCAACGACTATCCAACGAGGTCGTTGCGGTCGCTCACGCCCTGTTGCGAGGCCGATATACCCGAGTCGTGGTCCGGCTCAGAGGTTGGCTACAGTATTCCCGCCAGACGTGACGACCTGGCTCTGGTATTCGCCCTCGCGCCGGTGATGGAAACGCGGCGCGGCTCCCATCCTCTCACGATCCATTTTCTTGGTCAGTCCGCACAATTCGCAAGCCGTTATCCTGTGCTACGCGACCGATGACTGCCCAGTAAGTTGCTGTTAGACTCGCGCGGCGTGTAGGTGGGGGTGGGAGGGAGGATCGGATGGAGACCCTATTCGTCGCGGCATTCGGGCTCGGGCTCACCTTCTGCGCGCCTCCCGGCGTCATCACCGCCGAGGCGTTGCGGCGCGGGATCGCGCGTGGTTTCCGCCCGGCCTTCCTGATCGAGATCGGCTCGCTCGTCGGGGATGCGGCCTGGGCGATCCTCGCCCTGGCGGGCGCGGCGCTGCTGGTGCAGAACCGCCCGATGCAGCTCGTCCTCGGCGGCGTGGGGATCTTCTTCCTCCTGCGCCTCGCCTGGGGGGCGCTCGAAGCGGCGTGGCGCGGCGACGCGCCGGAGTCACGGTCGGGGTTGCCCGGGGGCGACTTCGCCGCCGGGGCCACCCTCTCGCTCGCCAACCCGTTGGCGATCGGCTTCTGGCTCGGGATGGGCGGTGTCCTCACCGGCCTGGGGATCGCGGACCCGCGCCCGGAGCACTACCTCGTCTTCTTCGGTGGCTTCATGCTGGCGTGTCTGGTCTGGTGCGTCCTGATCGCCGCGCTGATCGCCTGGGGACGCCGCTTCGTCACCCCGGGCTTCTTCCGCGTCATCAACTTCGCCTGCGGCGTCGCGCTCGGTTGCTTCGCGCTCCGCCTCGGCCTTGCGCTGATCGCGCTTGCGACAGCCTGACGCGCCCTCGCCGCGCCCGATCCAGATCGCGGCATCGCGCGTCGATTATCCTCCTCTCGTTTGATCCATTTCGCCGATCCTGACTCCCGCGCCTCGCCCGCGCTACCCCTCCCCGAAGATATGGCACTCTACATACGCGTTGTTGAACTTGCCCGCCGGATGGTGATGGCGCAGCAACGACCGAAACTCGTCCAAATATCGCAAAGCAGCAGGACGGCACCAGTGGCCCCTCGCCATAAGTTGCCCGGTCCCCGTTCGGCTCAGATGCCGCCCCTTTCCCGGTCGGCTTCCCTCGACTGCTCCGCGTGACGGAGCGGCGGCGCGCCGAAGAGGCGCTTGTACTCGCGGTTGAAGTGCGAGGCGTCCTCGTAGCCTACGCGGTAGCCGGCGCTGGCGGCGTCGAGGTGTTCGCCGAGCATCAGGCGGCGGGCCTCCTGGAGACGCAGGTGCTTAGGGTGGAGCGCGACGTGCGTTTCGTCGCGGAACGGTGTGTGCAGAAGCGGGCGATGCCGCCTTGCGCTCAGGCACGCACGGTATCCGGGCGTTATCCCGTGCCTCGCGCGCCCGGAGGCACCGTCGGCAACGCGCAGGCCCGTGTCGTGCCGCGATCTGGTGCCTGCTTGTACATGGATAGGCGGCGTGAGCGCGGGTACTGGAAGGGGAGGAAAGGGACATGGATTACACGAGGCTCGGGAACACCGGCCTGGAGGTGTCGCGCATCTGCCTGGGGTGCATGGGGTTCGGCGATGCGACGCGCTGGATCCACCAGTGGGTGCTCGATGATGGGCACAGCCGACCGATCATCAAGCACGCGCTCGACCTGGGGATCAATTTCTTCGACACGGCTAACGTCTACTCGCTCGGGCGGAGCGAGGAGATCCTCGGGGGGGCGCTGAAGGACTTCGCGCGACGCGACGAGGTCGTCATCGCCACCAAGGTCCACGGCAAGATGCATGACGGGCCGAACGGGGCGGGGCTGTCGCGCAAGGTGATCCTGAGCGAGATCGACCACAGCTTGCGGCGGCTCGGGACGGACTACGTGGACCTCTACCTGATCCATCGCTGGGATCCCCTGACCCCGATCGAGGAGACGATGGAGGCGCTGCACGACGTGGTGCGGGCGGGCAAGGCCCGCTACATCGGGGCCTCCGCCATGTGGGCGTGGCAGTTCCAGCGGGCGTTGCACGTCGCGGAGCGGCATGGCTGGACCCGGTTCGTCGCGATGCAGGACCACCTGAATCTGCTCTACCGCGAGGAGGAGCGGGAGATGCTGCCGCTCTGCCGCGCGGAGGGGATCGGGGTGACCCCGTATAGCCCCCTCGCCTCCGGTCGACTGACGCGCGACTGGTCGCCGGAGGGCACGCTGCGCGCCGCGACCGATCAGGTCGCGCGGGGCAAATACGACGCGACCGCCGACACCGATAGCCAGGTCGCGGCGCGGGTCGCGGAACTCGCGGGCAAGCATGGGGTCCCGCGCGCGCAGATCGCGCTCGCCTGGTTGTTGCAGCAGCAGCCGGTGACCGCGCCGATCGTCGGGGCCACGACGACGGCGCACCTGGACACCGCCATTGGCGCGCTGTCGGTCCACCTGACCCACGACGAGGTTGGCTACCTGGAAGAGCCGTATGTGCCGCATCGGATCGTCGGCCATCAGTAAACCAGGCTATCCGCAGCGCCCGACCTGGGGCGAGCAAGTCACCGACGATGAGTACGGCCAGCAACCAGCGTGACCAAGCATGTCGCGGCGCGGCGATGAGCAAGGGACTCGCCGCGGGGGTACGCGCGCACTCGGTCGTCAAGCCCGTCGGCACGTCTGCGCCTATAATGCCCCGCGCGGATGGCTCGAACAGATGGGGGCCGGGCCGTTTCCGCCGAGGTCGCCCGCGCCGCTATCGGCACCTCGACGCCGCCCGAGGCGGGCGCGTGACCGGTTCATCCTCGGCCCCAGGAGCGTGCCGCAGCGAGCGCGATGTGGTGACCGATAACAGGAGACGTGCAAGATGACCGAAGCGACGCACGATGCACAACGATGGCTGGCGCGGTGGGCCGGTGAGCCGTATGCGTACCTGACCACGACCGGACGCCGGAGCGGTCGGCCCCACCGGATCGAGATCTGGTTCGGCGTGTGGGAGGGGCAGATGTACCTCCTCGCCGGGAGCCGCGAGCGAGCCGATTGGGTGCGGAACCTCCAGGCGCACGCGAAGATCACGGTCGAGCTGGGCGACGAGACGCACGTCGGCACGGCCCGCGTCCTCGCAGCGGGGACGGTCGAGGATCGGCGTGCGCGCGAACTGCTGGTCGCCAAGTATCAGGAGGGCGACAACCTCGACGAATGGGGCCGCACCGCCCTCCCCGTCGCGATCGCGTTCCCGACCGAGGGCGAACCGGCGGCGGACGCCGGATCATCGTCGCGTGGGGGGCAGGCGGCGGTGGGATGAGCGACAAGGAGGTCGCCCGGCGACAAACCGCACCGGGTGGCTCGCGGGGAAGGGGGCGTTGCCGGTGTCGAACCAGCGCTTCTGCCGACGATCGAGGTTACGGATGGGGGCGGTGCCGGAGCGGCGGCAGCGCGCTTCTGCGTGAGGCAAGAACTCCCGCCGCCGATGGCCTTCAAGGCCATCGGCGGCGGTTCTCGTCAGCGGGTCTCGGCGTCACGCCGCGCACTACGCCTCCCCGAAGATGAAGCGCTCCACATAGTCATTGCTGAACTTGCCCGCCGGATCGTAGTGGCGCAGCAGCGCCCGGAACTCGGCGAGGCAGGGGTACAGGGCCTGCACCCGGGCGGGTGACATGGTGAAGAGTTTGCCCCAGTGCGGGCGAGCCGCGAACGGCGCGAGTGCTTCTTCGAGCGCGGGGAGCACCGCCTCCACCTTCGACCAGTCCTGGTGCCAGGTGAAGTGGAAGCCGACGCCGTCGCGCCCGTAGCAGGTGCTCAGCCAGAGGTCGTCGGCGGCGATCGTCCGCACCTCCGCGATCAGCAGGACGGGGGCGAGACGCTCACCGAGTGCCGCGATGGCGCGCACCGCCGCCACCGCGTGCTGGCGAGGGACGAAATATTCGGTCTGCAACTCTTTGCCCACCGGTGCCACCCCCTCCGGGCGGAAGTGCGGCACGCGCTCGTGCCACGGGCCGGGGACACCGTGCTGCGGGGTGCTGCCCGCCGCCGGTCGCTTGCTGGCGGGGCGACGCGGGCTATCCGCCGCCGTCGCGCCGAAGAAGGTCGGCTCCGGCGCGGGCGCGGGGTCGTCGGTGACGAGGCGCTTCACCCAGGTCTGGTTGATGTGCATCCCCTGCCAGTCGGTGAACAGGCTGACGCTGTAGGCGCTCGACATGATCGCGTCGAACTGTTCCAGTACGGTCGCCAGCGGCAGATCGTCGTAGATGACCTGGGCGATCCGGTAGGTCGGCACGAGGTCCAGGGTCAGCTTCGTGACGATCCCGAGCGCGCCGAGGCTGACGACCGCGCCCGCGAACCGCCCCCCATCGTGCTCGCGCGAGAGGGTGACGAGATCGCCACTGGGCGCGACAAATTCAATCGCCGAGACGGCGGTGGCGAGGTTGCCGTTGCGGTCGCCCGAGCCGTGGGTCGCGGTGGCGCAGGCCCCGGCGACGGAGATATGCGGCAGCGAGGCCAGGTTTCGCAGCGCGAAGCCGGCGCGGTCGAGCTGCGGGCCGAGCTGGATGTAGTTGATCCCGCCCTCGACGGTCGCCGTGCGCCGCGCGGGATCGATCGCGAGCACCTTGTTGAGGTGTTCGAGCGAGATGAGGTCACCGGGCGAGTCGGCGATCCCGTTGAACGAGTGGCGCGAGCCGACCCCGCGCACCTTCGTGGCGGCGGCGACGATCGCCTGCACCTCGGCGAGCGTCGTGGGGTGATGGATGGTGGCCGCGCCGTAGGTGTGGTGCCCGGACCAATTCAGGTGGTTCTCGCTCATCGGTGCGCCTCTCCCCTGCGATCTGCTGGTTCGCCCAACGGCGGCGGGTCACGCTGCCGCAGCTTCCGGCAGCCTATCACGGACAGGCTTCGGTTGCTCGGCAACATTAGCGCCGCGTATAGATGCGCGGGTTTCTGTCGCGGCCGGTTGCCTCGGCGGTCTACCCCGCCACCGCGCGACAGGCAGCCTCGTCGTGGCTGTGGCGGGCGCGGAAGGCCGCCGCGTCCCCGCCGCCGTCGGGGCGGCATTGCAGGGCGAGCCGGTGATACGCCCGCCGGATCACCGGGAGGCTGGCCCCGCCGCACAAGCCCAGCGCGACGAGCGCGGGTGACGCGGTTCGAGGCCCCTTCGATGCCGCTGTCACGACGTTCTCTCCAGGGAGGGGTACGGCGATTCTTGCGCGCCGCTCGGCCCTCGTGGTGGCGCGGCATTCGCGGCGCGCCACCGCCTATTTTACTGCCGATCGGGGTGCCGGTGGGAGGCGGGGTCCGGGCGGGACACGGCGAATGTGCGCCGCCGGTTGCCCATCGCGCCGGGCCGTGGCAGGATGCGGCGTACGCGGGCGGAAGGGTGAAAGAAGGGTGGGGCGGATGATTCGGGTGGGGCTGGTCGGGTACGGGTTCGCGGGGCGGGGGTTCCATGCCTATCTGATCGGGCTGGTGCCGGAGTTGCAACTGGTGGCGGTCGCGAGCCGGGATGAGGGGCGGCGACGACAGGCCGAGGTCGATCACGGCGTGGCGACCTATGCCACGCTCGATGAGCTGCTGGCGCGGGCCGAGGTCGAGCTGATCGTGCTGGCGACGCCGCACGACGCGCACATGGCGCAGGCGTGCCAGGCGATGGATGCGGGGAAACACGTCGTTGTCGATAAGGTGATGTGCCTGAGCGCCGCCGAGGCCGACGCGATGATCGCCGCGCGCGATCGCAACGGCGTGACCCTGAGCGTCTTCCATAACCGGCGCTGGGACGGGGACTACCTGACGCTGCGACGGGTGCTGGAAGCGGGCTGGCTTGGCGAGCCGTTTCTGTTTGAGTCGGCGGTGCTTGGCTATCGCGCGCCGCGCGGCTGGCGGGGCGATGCGGCGGCGGGCGGCGGGGTCCTCTACGACTGGGGGGCGCACCTGATCGATCAGGCGCTGCAACTGGTTCCTGGGCCATTGGTGTCGGTGACGTGCGATATCCAGTACCGCGGGTGGGGCGCGCAGATCGGCAGTTACGGGCGGGTGCTCCTGCGCTTCGCGAACGGCACCCTCTTTAATGTCGAGGTCGGCAACCTGACACGTGCGGAGACGCCGCGCTGGCGGGTGTTGGGCGAGCGCGGCTCGCTGGTGAAGATGGGGCTCGACCCGCAGGAGCGCGCGATGCTGGCCGGGGATATCGCGGCGGCGATCGACCCGCCCGCCAACCACGCGCGGGTGCGGACCGACATCGACGGGCTGGCGACCGAGCTGACCGTCGAGACGGTGCGGGGCGACTGGACGGCGTATTACCGCAACGTCGCCGCCGCGCTGGCCGGGACCGCGCCGCTGGCCGTGACACCGGAGGAGGTGCGGCGGGCGATGATCGTCTTCGACGCGGCGATGGCGTCGTCGCGCAGCGGGGAGACGGTGCGGATTGAGGGGTGAGGGCCGTCCCCATTCACTCCGCGATGACCTCGATCTCGCGCGCACTTTGCCCGCTCGCCGGGGCATCGTCGGTGAGTGTGTAGGTCACCCACTGGCCTTCGCGCAATTCCTCGAAAGCCCCGGCGGCGATGTTCTCCCGCGCGAACGCGAGATCGGCGGTGCCATCGTCGGGGCGGATGACGCCGCGCCCGAGCGCGATCTGTAAACCCTGGATCACTCCTTGATTCCGCATTGATTCCTCCTGCGCCGCAGCGGCGCGCATAGAGCGTGGGGCTCAGGCACCGACCGGTTGGCCGATGAGGGCTTCGATGGCGGCGCGGTTGGAAGTGGTGCGCGTCGGCACGATCAGCGCGCCATCGGTGCCACGCCGGAAGGTGACAATGGCGAACGTTTCCCGCGCGCCGCGATGCCCGCTATCGCGCGTGTAGTCGTCCTGCTCGATCCAGGTGAAGTGGCCGACATCGTGGGCGGGGTGGTGATACCCCTCGGCATAGGTGGCGAGCGCGGCGGAGCGGTCCGCGAGGATGGTCCCGCCGAACTGATCGTGCAGTTCCGTGGCGAGGCAAACGATGTCGTCGCCCTGCGCGAAGACACGGAGGCGACAGGTGGCGTGCCCACCGGGGACCGCGAGACGGTAGTTGTAGTCGTACGTCTGATTCATGGATACCCCTTGGCGCGGTGCAGCGATATCACGGCATGCACACGACGCCCAGGCGCGTCCTATGTATCGGCTCCCCCCATACCAGCAAGGAAGATGCGCTCAGTATAGCCGATCTCGGCGGCGTGAATGTGGCACCGAACATCTCGATTCGCATGGAGGGGTGAGGAAGGCTGATGTTTGTGCGGGATCGGGCTCAGCTCGACACCGCGGCGGCGCGCAAGAACGGGCGCAGCACGCGGAGCAGGTCGCGCGGGCTGCTGTAATGCACGGTATGCGCCCCGTTCGGGATAACCACGAGGCGACCGCACGGCAACAGGCGTGCGACCTCCGCCGCCCAGCGCTGCGGGACGATCGGGTCGCGCCCACCGCGCACGACCAGCACGGGGATCGTGATCCGCGGCAGTTTCGCTTCCAGCGGGTCGTGCAGGCCGTATTGCAAGGTGCGCCAGGTGCGGTATGGCCCGGTGAGCCAGTAGTCGAACATGGTCAGGAACGGCTGGGTGAAGGACTCGCGCCAGGAGTCCATGATCAGGCGCGCGAACTCCTGGACGGTGGTGCGCGCTTGCGGGTCCATCGTCGGGCCGATGAAGACCGCGCGGGCGATCAGGGCGGGGTGGCGCAGGGCCAGCGCCGCGATCGTCTGGCAGCCGAGCGAATTGCCGATCAGGACGGCGTCGCGCAGGCCGTGCGCGCGCATCCAGGCGGCCAGCGCGTCGGCGAGTTCATCGATGTTCAGGATGTGCGCCGGGCGACCGCTGCGCCCGGAACCGGGGAGATCGGGCGCGTAGACGCGGTGATCGGGGGCGAGCAGCCGCGCGGTCGGGATCATGTAGCGACTGGAGACGCCGAGGCCGTGGACCAGCACGATCGGCGGTCCCGGCGCGGTCGCCGCCGTCGAGACGCGGGCGTGCATCCGCACCCCGCCGATCGTCATCCAGGTGCTCCGCAGTTCGCCGCGCGCCGGTTCCCCGCTCACGGCACCTACCCTCTTCGGCTTCATCGGGCGAGGGGTGTCAGGTAGCGCGCGACGGCCCAGACGTGGCAGGCGCTCCCCGCCATGACCAGCAGATGCCAGAGGGCGTGGGCGCCGAAGACGCCCGGGCGCAATCGGGGCCAACCGGTGGCGAAGACGAGCGCGCCGACGGTGTAGATAATCCCTCCCGCTAGGACCCAGGAGAGCCCCGCCAGCGGGACCGCCGCCAGGAACGCGGGGGCGGCGATGACGGCGAGCCAGCCCATCGCGACGTAGATCGCGGTCGAGAGCCACGCGGGGGCCGCCATCCAGCCGATTTTCAGCGCGATGCCGCCCGCCGCCAGCGCCCAGACACCGCCCAGCAGGCCCCAGCGCCAGCCGCCGTGCAGCGCCAGCAGGCAGAAGGGGGTGTAGGTTCCGGCGATCAGCACGAAGATCATCATGTGGTCGATCCGCAGCGTCCTGGCGATCCCGATCGGGCCGAGCGGCAGCGCGTGGTGGACGGTACTCGCGGTGTAGAGCGCGACCAGGCTCAGCCCGAAGATGGCGAAGGCGACCACCGCGCGCGGCGAACCGACGCGCACCCCCAGCGTCAGCAGGAGGCCGAGGGCCACCAGGGAAAGGAGCGCCCCCACCAGGTGGGTCAGGCCGTTATCCGGTTCGCGCAGGCGTCGGATCATCGCGGCCCCGGTCGTGTCGCCGGTCGCGTCGCCGGTTGATCGGCACCGTCCCACGGCGAGTTCGCCGGTCGCCCGAGCAGGCGCAACGTCCCGTACTGCACGAGGCGATAGACGAGGACGAACGGGGTGAAGACCAGCATCAGCGGGCAGCAACAGAAATAGAAGCGGACCCCGGTGCGGCGCTGTTGCCAGCCGAACGCGGGGCGGGTGGCCTCGGTGAAATCGTCGTCGCGCATCGTCCCTCCGCTCGTACGGTCTACGGTAGCGTATCTGCCGCAAGTATGCACACCGTGTGCCAGTGCTCCGCATAGGGATAAGGCCGCGACTCGGCCCCGCGCACCCCTTCCCCGGCGCATTATCGCGGGCGACGAGCGCGGGTGAGAGGAGCCGGGCGAGACGATTCGATCGCCAAGGCGGGGGCCGATCTCGCGGTGATGCCGCTCGCGCGAGTTCGCCGCCCCCGCACGCGGGCGACACGCGCCTATTTTAGTGACATACTGTGACGGGATGCGCGTCGGCGTGCAAATTGTTCGCGCGATCGCCGCACCCATCGTCGCACACGAGGAGGCCCCGTATGACGCTGCATCAACGGCACTATCGTTCGCCGCTCAGCCCGCAGATGCTGGTCATCCAGCGATTGCATCGCGAACAGAGCCACGCGTTCGGCGACATCTGCGACATGATCAGCATCCCGCGCGATCTGCGTCGGGCGCTCTTCGCGGCGTTGATCGCGCAGGGGTACGCGACCGATGGGGGGCGCGGCCAACTCCACCTGACGGCGCTCGGCACTGCGACCGCCATCGCCCAACCGACCACGAACCCCGGCGATCCCCGTCCGCACAGCGCCCCGCCCGCCCGCTGAGCAACCCCACCCCCGCTGGATGACCGCCACGCCGCGACGGTCCGGTTGCCGCCTCCCGTGCGGCCAACCGGCCTGCTTGGCGCGCGAACGCGCCACCGCCGCCACGCCGCAGGATACCGCCCCCACCGGGGCGGGCAGCGTCCGTTGCGGGTGCCACCACCCGCGAGGTGCGGGTTGACAGGCTCGGGAAGAGGCACCCGCATGATCGAGTACCGGAAGTCTATCCTCGCCCGGGCTTTGCGCGCCAAGGGGTATCGCCACTTCACGGTCGAATCGTTCTTGGTCCTCGGGCAAGCCTCCTGGCAGATCGATCTGTATAACGACGCGGGGGAACGTCTCCGGCGACTCGGCGGGCCGAGCACGCGGTACGCGGAGATCCAGCGCCAGATCGACGGGTTGCCGGGGCTCCTCCCGCCGGCCTCGGTGCCGGACTGAAGCGTTGTCCCGGCGGCGGATCGTGCGCCGTACGGTATTGGCCCGTGGGCCTTTCCGTCTGCTCGGGCCTCGCGAGAGCCGATCATAGCCGGGCAGTGGTGGTACGATGGGCTAATGACCGCGACCTTTCGCGGAAGTCGCACCGAAAAAGGGGGCCGCGATGGCGTTCGAAGATATCCAGGTGATCGATGTCCGGGTGACGCCGCAGACACCCACCAACACGTTCCAGTTCCAGTTCCAACTCTCGCGCGTCCCCGAGCGTTTCTGGCCCGAGTGCTTCTCGAACGCCTACAATGCCCGCTCCGGGTTGAAGCGCGTCGAGCTGAGCGAGGATACCGTGCGGATCACCCTACCCGAGGGCGACGCCGAGCAGTACATCGACGTTGTGGGCCAAGTCGTCAAGCAGGCGAATGCCGCCTATGTGGCCGAACTGTCCCGGCAACTGACCGCGCGCCAACGCCAACTCGATGACGAGCAGCAGCGGCAGGCGCGCGCCGAGGCGTTGCGCCAGAAGGCGATCCAGATTCTCGGTATCCACTGATCCGCTCATATCGGCGTGATGGGGGCAGTCGCCCCAGCGCGCCCGGAAAACACGGCGACGAGGGGGGGGGCGGAAAGGGGACGCATGGGAAAACGTGCGGTCCATTGCTCCCGCCGCCCCCCGCCCGCGATGAGTGGGTGCAGCCGGTGTCGACCTTCCTGTCCCCCCGTTCGCGTCGGGGATGACAACCGGATGTGAACCGAGATGAGGGCGGTAACGCCATCGTCGTTTCTGTCGCGACTGATCGGCTCCTGTCACCACCCACATCGCCCGGCAGCATTACTCGCGATAATCTGGTACACTGTGGGCAGATACCCACGGACAATGTAATCGTCGTGCTACCGCTCGTTTCCCCGCACTGTCGCCGCACGATCGTGCTGCCTCGCGTCCCGCGACGGGGTGGTACGGCATCAGGATCGCGCCCCGGTCCCCGCTCACCCGCTGAACGGCCCTGCCGCACTGGAACGACAAGTGATGCCGACGATACGGCCCGTCCACGCGGGTCAGCGTGCGCGTCCGCCGTGGGTCGCGCGCGGGTGGTGACGTATCCCTGCCGTGCCGCTGGTCATCGCGCCGATGGCGGATCGCGCGTCGGATTGATCGGCGTGGCGACGGCAACGATGGCGGCTCCCAGATTGGTAGCCGCGCGGTGATGACGCCGCAGAGAGTCCGCCGACCTGCGTCGGCCGAGAGGATGAGGAGGCCCAATCATGTTCGAGCGTGCTGCACAGGTCAATGCCCGTTTCACGGCGGGCACATGCAAACCGGACGACGTTGTCGCGGCACTGGAGGGGCTCGGCCTCAAGAGCAACCAGATCACGGTCCTCTCGCGGCCCGCGCCCGTCGCCGCGCCCGCCTCCGCTGGCTGGCTCGGTCGCGTGAAGGGGATGTTCGGCGGCGGGCAACCGGCCGCCGCCGCCCCCGCGGCGACCCCGGAACTCCAGATCATCGTCCACATGGGCCAGGATGGGACGCTGAGCGAGCCGGTGCGCGAACTCTTCCAGCGTTTCGGGGCCACCGGGATCGAGCATTTCGCCGCCGCGCACTCGCCGAATCGGGCGTTCGGCCCCGCGGGCGCGGGGACCGACAGCGCGGAAACGAAATAGCGCGGCGGCGCACCGGTCGGCCTCGACGACGGGCATAGTTATGGTCAACCGGTAATCGCGGGTCGCAATTGCACACACGACGCGGTATCGCGACGCCGGGCCTGCTATCCCCGCTGCCGGGTCGCGGTGCCGCGTCGTGCGTGTGGAACGATCATCCCGCCCGGTGGATCAGGGCAACCCGGCGGCAGAATGGCCTTGTACGGGATGCCCTGACCGCGATCAGGGTATTCGTGGACCTATCCCCGGGTATGGCATCGCGCCCGGGCGATAAGGGTGATGCCGCAGCGCGTCCGGTGAGCCCAGGCGGGGGCTAAGCTGCGAATAACTGTGGTAGTATGCACGCCTTTGACGCGGCGATCGACTGCTGTTCGCTCCTCGCCGTAAACGTGGGGATACCTCCGATGGTGCGGCGCGAATAGCCGTGCCAGCGCCCGGCGACAGCGGGGCGAGATGGTCGTGGGGGAGCATCACCCGTTGTCGCCGCGAACGCGAGGAGAGCGCCGCCATGATGACCGATGGGATCCTGTTTAACCTGACGCGCAACATGGTCTTCCTGCATGAGAAGTCCGATGGCCTGACCCACGCGGAATCGCTGCTCCAGGCACCGTTCCCGGGCAACAACTGCCTCAACTGGACGGTCGGGCATATCGCCGCCTTCCGCAATCGGATGCTCCAATTCGCCGGCGTGGAGCCGACGCTGGACGCGGCGATCGCCGAGCGGTACGCGCCCAACTCCGCGCCGGTGCTGGGCGACGAACCGGGCATCGGGCAACTGGCCGATCTGCTGCGGGCGATCGACACCGCGCAGGAGCGGCTGATCACGGCGCTGCCGACGATCAGCCCCGAACGCGCCGCCGAGGTGGTCGACCGCGGGATGTTCACGATGAAGGTCGGCGAATGGCTCCTCTTCCTGCTGCGCCACGAGGCGTACCACATCGGCCAGCTCCACTTCCCCTACTCCCAGGCGATCGCCAGCCGCGACAACGCCTGAGCGGGTCGGGATACCCCGATCGCTGGTCCCCTATCCGGCGAACCGCCGTTGCCTCATGGCCGGGGTGCGGCGCTGACGGTGGCGCTGACTGGACAAGCTGCCCCACTCCCCGCCGTCGCGCCGCCTTCCCAGGGTTCGGGTCCACCGCTCGTCCAGGTCGGAGGGGAAGACACGATCGACAGACGCGCGGGAGGGCCGTCGCCAACGGGCGACGGCCCTCCCCTCTGTTTGTTCCGGGGCGGTTAAACCGCGCGCCTGCCGCTGACCGCGCGCAGGATGGCGATCAGGATACAGGCACCGACGAAGGCGACGAAGATCGAGCCGATGTTAAAGCCCGTCACGCCGCTGCCGCCGAAGAGCGAGAAGACAAAACCGCCGATTAAGGCCCCGACGATGCCGACGATGATGTCACCGATGATCCCGTAGCCGCCGCCCTTCATGACCACGCTGGCGAGGAAACCGGCGATCAGGCCGAGGAGGATCCAACTGAGAATACCCATGACACCCACCTTTCGCTGCATAGTCGCACCCCTGCGCGACCCGTATCCCTACCGGACTCGTATCCGGTTCGCTGCAATGAGCATAGTCCCGCTAGGTCAACGCATCGGTAAATAGGGGTGGCGTTGATCGTAAATTTGGGTAGCGCGGGGCTGTTACTTTCTCGCGCCGAGTGGTAGAGTAGTGAATCGCTTTACCCGTAGGGGTGACGGAAAATAGGCTGCTTAAGTGGGGTATCACGCCTCGCGGGGAAGGTATGGCCGAGGAAGAACGCGCCGATGCTATCGCGGCAGAGGCGGTCGCGGAGGAAGAGATCGCGCGGCAGGGCGCGGAGTATGCGCGGGCGAGCGATCTGAGTTGGGTCGCGACCGCGCTCGCGGCGCGGCGTGAGGCGATCCTGGAACGGTGGCTGACCACGACCGCCGCGCTGCCGTTCCACCATGGGCAGCGTGAACACGCCATCGCCGACCATATCCCCGAGCTCTTCGATGCGCTGGTCGATCTGTTGGAGCGCGCCGCCCCGCGCTGGATCGAGCCGGGCGTGCCGCTCGATGACGATGCCGTGCGCGATGCCGCGGAGGCCCACGCGAAGATGCGCGTGGTGCAAGGGCTGGAACCGGCCAACGTCTCGATCGAGTTCCGCCTCTTGCGGCAGGAACTCTGGTATGCCTTGCGGGAGGCCCTGCCCGAGGACACCTCGTTGCGCGACACGATCGGCGCGCAAATCTTGCTCAACGACGCCCTCGACGGCGCGATGGCGCTCGGCCTGGCCGCCCTCACCACGCAGATCGCGCAGGTGCGCGAGGAATTCCTCGCGACCGTTGTCCACGAGGTCAGGCGACCGCTGACCGTGATTCGCGGCAATGCCGCCCTCTCCCGGCGGATCCTGGGGCGACCGACGCCGAATCTGGAGCAGGTGACCACGCTGCTCAACCGGATCGAGGAAGCGACCGGGCAGATGAACACGCTGCTTACCACGCTGGTCGAGATCTCGCAGGCGGCGCTCGGCGGCTTCGATCTCAATCTAACCTCCGGCGACATGGTGGCGATCATCGAAGGGGCGATCGCGCAGTCCGGCGCGGATGCCGCGCGCGTGCAGCTGTCGATCGCGCCGCAACTCGACACGACCGGGCGCTGGGATGTCGAACGGGTGGAGCAGATCGTCAGCAATATCATCGCCAACGCGCTCAAATACTCGCCCGCGCACACCTCGGTCGAGGTGACGATCGAGGGCGACGCCACGACCCTCACCTGCCACGTCGCCGACCAGGGGATCGGGATTCCGCCCGAAGAGTTGCCGCGCCTCTTCGCGCGCTATCACCGCGCGAGCAATGCCCTCGCGGAGCGGATCGACGGCTTGGGCCTGGGCCTGTATCTCTGCCGCGCGCTGGCGGAATTGCATGGCGGGCGGATCTGGGCGTCGTCGCCCGGGATCGGCAAGGGAACCACCCTCCATCTCACCCTGCCGCGCGTGACGGCGCAAACGCGGTAGACACACTACCATCGCGTCATCGTGCGCCGTGCCGTATCGCCGACCGGGCGACCGACTTACCGTTGTTGCGCCAGGTGGAAGACCTCCGCATAGTCGAAGCCGTATGGTTTGCCGCCCTCGGCGGCCCAGCCACGCAGCATCGCCTCCAATTCGGCGGTGTCTTCGCCGAGCTGGCTGACGTGGGCGCGCAACGCGGCGAGCTTCAAGTCGATCGTCGCGCTGATGTCGACCGCGTGGTTCTGGAGCGGCGCACCCATGATATAGAACTCGCTCACCTTGTGTGGCAACAGCCCTTCGGCGAGGAGTTCGGGGAAATCCCAGGCATTTTGCGCGGCGGGGTAGAGGGCCGCGAGCGCCGCCTCGCCGACCGCCAGGTGATCGGGGTGATGGCGGGGGATCGAATAGTTCGGCGTCCAGGTCCGGTCGGGGGACTGGAAGAGGACGCGCTGCGGTCGATAGCGCCGGATGGCGCGCACGAGATCGCGTCGTAGGTCGATCGTCGGCTGCATCTGCCCATCGGGATAATCGAGGAAGACAACGTCGTGCAGACCGAGGATCGCGCCCGCCGCGCGCTGCTCCGCTTTGCGGGTCGCGGTCGTCCTGGCCCGTGCCTCCGGGGTGATCTCCGTCGCGTGGTCCGGCCCGCCGCCCGAGGCGTCGGTGCAGATGACGTAGGTCACCTCCCACCCTTCCTGCGCCCAGCCGGCGACCGTCCCGGCGCAGCCGAATTCCGCATCGTCGGGGTGTGCCACGATCACCAGGGCCGCGCGGCGCTCAGCAGTTTCCACCGTATCTCCATCCTCTCCGTATCGATACCGATCGCAAACGCCCCATTGTAGCGCGTCGCCGTCGGCGTCGGCAGCGACCCTCGATGCCCCTCTGAAAGGACGCCGGGAGGCGCTTGATCTATCAGAACATTCGTGCTATTGTGTCGGCGCGAAGGGGTGTGCTGTGTAGCGCGAGAGCGGCCGGGGACAACGTCGATCCGGGCCGAACCCGACTGACCATTGCCGTCACGGCGGCGCTGACGGGCGTTCGTATCCCGATAACCGAAGGAGGGCGATCATGGCGCGGCTGAACCCCTATCTCCAGTTCGACGGCAACTGCCGCGAGGCGATGAACTTTTATAAGGAGTGCCTCGGCGGCGAGTTGTGGATCCAAACATTCGGCGAAGCGCCGATGGCGGAGGGGATGCCCGCCGAGATGCGCGAGCGAATCCTCCACGCCATGCTCGAAGGCGGCGGGATCGTCCTGATGGCGTCCGATGGGATGGGCGGCGATGCGCCGAGTCCGGGTGGCCCGGTGACCCTCTGCCTCAACTCGCTCGACAAGGCGGAGATCACCGCCTATTACGAGAAGCTGACCGACGGTGCCACGATCAATCAGCCCCTCAAAGAAGAGTTCTTCGGGCTCTATGGTCACCTAACCGACAAGTTCGGGATCAACTGGATGTTCCAAGCGGGCGGTGAGCCAGGTGCCTGATCCAGCACGCTGATCGGCGAGGCTACCGAGGGAGGGTATAGTGAAGTTGCTGCTCACGTCCGCGGGGATCAAGAACCCGAGCATCCACGACGCGCTGGTCGCGCTCCTGGGCAAGCCGATCGCCGAGGCCAGCGCCCTCTGCATCCCCACCGCCTCATATGGACATCCCTATGCCGGCCCTGGTGCCGCATGGGGGTTCATCAGCGGTCAGGAGCCCAGATGCCCGATGATCGAGCTGGGCTGGAAGTCGATGGGCGTGCTGGAGCTCACCGCGCTGCCGAGCGTCGACAAGGAGCGCTGGGTCGGCTGGGTCCGGGAGGCCGACGTGCTACTGGTGAACGGCGGCGATGCGCTGTACCTGGCCCACTGGCTGCGGGAGTCCGGGCTGGCGGACCTCTTGCCGTCGCTGCGCGAGACGGTCTGGGTCGGGCTGAGCGCCGGGAGCATGGTCATGACGCCCAGGATCGGAAAGTACTTCGTCGAGTGGACTCCCCCCAGCGGCAGCCACGAGACGCTCGGCCTGGTCGATTTCTCGATCTATCCCCACCTGGATCACCCCGAGTTGCCGCACAACACGATGGCCAACGCGGAGAAATGGGCGGCCACCATCGGCGGTCCGGCCTACGCGATCGACGACGAGACCGCGATCACGGTCGTTGATGGCACCGTCGAAGTGATCTCCGAGGGCCACTGGCGGCAGTTCGCCCCCTGATACCGTGCGGCGCGGCGGCTGCGCCCGCACGCGCGGTAAGGTCTCCGGCAACGGTCAATCGACGGCGGCTCGCGCACTCTGCGCGAGCCGCTTTATCGTGTCCTGCATCGGTCATCCTGCCGAAACCGGGAAGATTATTCTGTCCGGCGCGTGGCACCATGACTTCCGGCACCCCTGTACACGCGGGATCGTGACCGCGAAATAGGTCGTCTGGCAGATGGGGCGCGCGGTGTTGCGGCTTACACTGAATCGTACAGCGCGGGGTGCCGGGAGCAGTGGGCAAATGGCGCGGCGCAGGAGGAGGCCAAGGATGTTGCACCCCATCGAACACCCGATCATCCCCCGACGGGCCTTTGTCGTGCCCGAGATCGCGCGGCGCGCTTTCGCGGCCAATCCCCCGCTGACGATCATCGGCCTCGGCTCGCTGGCGATGTTGCTCGTGGCCCTGATCGGCCTGCTCGTTGACCCGACGATCATCACCGGCGTACCGGCGTGGCTGAAACCGCTGAAATTCGCCATCTCGATCGCCGTCTACTCGTTCACGTTCCTCTGGTTACTCGCCCAGGTACGCGGACATGTGCGGTTGGTCACGGCGGTATCGTGCGGGGCGGCGCTCGGTTTCGTCGCCGAGTTGGCGCTGATCACCGTGCAGGTGGTGCGCGGCACGACGAGTCACTTCAACCGCGCCACCCCTCTCGATGCCTTCATCTTCCAGCGGATGCGGGATTTCATCGTCCTCGTCTTCGCGATGGGGCTGGTCGCGGCGGTCCTGCTGCTGCGCCAACGCCAGCCCGACCGTGTCTTCGCGGCCTCACTACGGGCCGGGATCGGGCTGTCCCTGCTGGGGATGGCGGTGGCGATCCTGATGACGGTGCCCCTGCCGATGACGAGCGCGGCCTTCACGACGGTG
>DATCMP010000611.1:0-7693 GCA_036563365.1 Thermomicrobiales bacterium | reverse complement strand
CCCACGACTCACGACGTCCACAAACTCTTCCAGCCGCTGCCGAAACACAGCGGCGTCGAATGTCCGGGCGTGGGCGCGGATGGTGGCCGGGTCGAACGTGACGGACTCGCGGCGCTCCACGGCGGCGATGATCGACTCCGGGGTCTGCGCGTCGAAGAAGATCCCGGTGACGCCATCGACCACCGTCTCGATCGCCCCGCCCGCCCGATAGGCGATCACCGGCCTACCCGCCGCCTGCGCCTCCACCTGCGCGATCCCGAAATCGTCCTCGGCGGGGAAGATCGTGGCGCGGCACTCGCCGTAGAGCCGATCCTTCTCCGCGTCGCTGATCCCCCCGAGGAAGGTGATCTGCGGGCCAGCCAGCGCCTCCAACGCCGCGCGGTCGCGCCCGACCCCCGCGATCCGCAGCGGCTTCCCGAGGCGGTTGAACGCCTCGACCACGATGTCCAGACGCTTGTACGGCACCAGGCGCGTCACGATCAGGTAAAAGTCGCCCGCCTCGCCGGTCGCGGCGGGGATCGCCGTCCGCACCGGCGGGTGGATGATCGCCGCCTCGCGCCCGTAGAACCGCTTGATCCGCGCCGCCACCACCGCCGAGTTGGCGATCAGGTGATCGACCCGCCGCGTCCCGCGCGCATCCCAGCGCCGCAGGCCGCGCAGGAACGGGTCGAGCGCCCGCCGCGTCAGCCCGCCGAGCCGTTCGCGCCGCGCGTAGTCGGCGGCGTTCCAGGCGAAGCGCATCGGGCTATGACAGTAGCAGATGTGGGTCGCCCCCGCCGGGGGATAGACGTTCTTCGCGAAGGCGCTGCTCGACGAGACGATCAGATCGTAGCCGCGCAGGTCCAGCCGCGAGAAGGCCAGCGGGTAAACGGGCAGGTACGGCTGATGGTTGCGTAAGATCCCCGGCAGCCGCTGCATGAAGGTGGTGCGGATGTCCCACTCGCGGTAGGCGGCGGGCATCCGCTCCCGGTCGTAGATCGAGACGAAGATCGGCGCATCCGGCCAGATCGTGTGCAGCTCCTCCAGCACCCGCTCGGCCCCGCCCCACTGGTTCAGGTAATCGTGGACGATCGCGACGCGCCGGGGCATCAGTACGCCCCCCGGCGCGTAAGGACCGCCGGGACCGTCCAGAGCAGGATCTTGACATCGAGCCAGAGGGACCATCGCTCGGCGTAATAGAGGTCGAACCGCACCTGCTCATCGAACGTCAGGTCGCTGCGCCCGTTGACCTGCCAGAGGCACGTCATCCCCGGCATCAGCGTCAGGCGCTGGCGGTGCCACGGCTCGTACTTCGCGACTTCTTCCGGCACATGCGGGCGCGGCCCGACCAGGCTCATCTCGCCGCGCAGGACGTTCAGCAGGTTCGGCAGCTCATCGAGGCTGGTGCGCCGCAGCCAGCGCCCGACCCGCGTCACGCGCGGGTCGTTCTTCATCTTGAACGCGACCCGATCGCCGGTATAGGCGCTGCTGGTGGCGAGGGTGGCGTACTCCGCGTGCGCGTTGTGGCGCATCGACCGGAATTTGTAACAGGTGAATTGTCGGCCGTTCTTCCCGACCCGGCGCTGCCCGTAGAGGGCGGGGCCGGGGGAATCGAGCCGGATGATCGCGGCGATAATCAGCATCGGCAGCGCGAGGAGCGCCATCCCGGCCCCGACGACCAGCAGATCGAACGCGCGTTTGATCGCGGCGTTCGGCCCGCGGATGCCGCTGTCTTGCGTGGTGATCAGCGGCAGGCCGTTGAGGGCGTGGATCGTCACGCGGTCCAGGCTCAGCTCGAAGAGATCCGGGACGAGGGTGAACGAGACGCGACTGAGGCGACACTGCTCGATCGTCCAGTAGAGCTGGTCGTGCGCGGTCGAGGGGAGGGCGATGATCACCTCGTCGATCCCCTGCTGCCGCACCACCTCGGGCAAGTCGTAGCACGAGCCGAGACGCTCCGGGCGGACCACCGCGCGCTGCGTGGCGATCGCCCAGCCGGGATCGCTCGGGGCGTCATCCACGAACCCGGCCAGCGCGTAGCCGAGGCCCGGCTGCCCGATCAGCGCGCTCATCACCCGCTCGCCCGCCGGTCCGGCCCCCACGACCAGCACCCGATCGACCCAGCGTCCGCGCGCGCGCATCACGATCAGCACCGCGCGCCAGCAGATCCGCCACAGCAGCAGCAGCCCGACGACGAAGACGAACGCATAGAGGAAGATGGCGCGCGAGAAGTAGAGGGTGCGGACGAAGAAGACGGTGACGATCAGGCCACCGAAGCCCAGGAAGGCGCTATTGACGATCAGGAGGGCTTCATCGAGCAGGCCCGTCCAGCGCGAGAGGCGGTAGACGCCGCGCGCCAGGAAGATCAGCGGGAGGCTGCTGGCGAGGAGGGCCAGCAACGGCAGGAAGCTTTCGAGCCCCCAGCCGGCGAACGGGCGGAAATCGCTCGGGGCGACATCGTCCGGGAAACCGACCACGTAGCGGAGGTGATAGGCCAGCCAGAAGCCGAGCACGATCAGCAGCAGATCGATCCCCACCCGGAGCGGGACGCTCAGCGGTGCGGTACGCCGCCGCGATTCGAGCGAGGTCGTGCGCGCCTCCGTTGCGGGTCGTCGTGTGAGTTGCGCCACGCCGCCGGTCCCCGTCCCTCGTGCCGGACGCCGCCCGTCGCGCGGCGTCCCCCAACCATTCCCTCTGGTGCCTGAAGCGGTGTGGAGTATAGCACAGGGCCAGCGACGAATGACGAGTGCCGAATGGCCTTTGGGTACGAATGAGACGGAACAGGAGACGTGGAGATACGGAGGGGTGCGGGGAGGGGGAACAAACTGGGAGTGCGTGTCGAGGTCGCG
This sequence comes from Thermomicrobiales bacterium, assembly GCA_036563365.1. Taxonomy (GTDB): domain Bacteria; phylum Chloroflexota; class Chloroflexia; order Thermomicrobiales; family CADCWN01; genus CADCWN01. The sequence continues at coordinate 4,865 of DATCMP010000611.1, read as the reverse complement.
GTAAACTTCTCCGTCGACCATGTCGAAGTGACCGCCCTCTTCATCCCCTTCGGCTACGATGGCGACAGTACCCTGGCACCTACGCCGTAACAGACGGAGAAGGTATGACGCCCACCTTTCTTGATATCTTTAGGAGTTACGCAGTTGAGCGCGGACTTGGCTTGATTGCGTCACGAACGTACCACCAATAACTTGTCAACTGCGTAACTACTCCTAACAGAATAAAACTGATGCACGAGAGGCGTCTACACAGATAGACATCCAGAGCCTAAAGCATCGCCTTCTCCTGGCCCCCCATCACCAGCCTCCTAACCTCCCGTAGCGCCCTCACAGAACAAGTGTTAAGATCCCGCGACGGCTGACGCAAGGACCCATAGTCGCATCACGACACGATCACAATATGACAAGGAGCACCGCGATGACCGAGCAATGGACGGCCGAGGCGCAGGGGCGCGGCGAGTACGCCGAGGTCAACGGGATCAACCTCTATTACGAGACGCACGGGGCCGGGCGACCGCTGATCCTCCTGCACGGCGGCCTCGGGTCGGGCGAGATGTTCGGGCCGATCTTGCCCACCCTCGCGGCTAACCGCCGGGTCATCGCCGTCGATCTCCAGGGGCATGGGCGCACCGCCGACATCGACCGGCCGCTCGATGTCCGGCTCATGGCGGGCGACATCGCCGCGTTGGTCGACCACCTCGGACTCGACAAGCCGGATCTCGTGGGTTACTCGCTCGGCGGCGGCGTGGCGTTCTTCACGGCGGTGAAGCACCCCGACAAGGTCGGCAAACTGGTGCTGGTCTCCACGAACATCCGCACGGACGCCATCTACGCCGAGATGCGCCAGCAGCAGGGCCAGGTGAGCGCGGCGGCGGAGGAGTTCATGCGCGAGACGCCGATGTACCAGCTCTACCAGCGCGTCGCCCCGCGCCCGCAGGACTTCGGGCGGCTGCTCGACAAGATCGGCGCGGCGATGGCCGACGGCTTCGACTACACCGCCGAGGTCCGCGGCCTGCGCGTGCCGACGCTGATCGTCTGCGCCGATGCCGACATGGCCCCGCCGAGCCACTACGTCGAGGTCTTCGCGCTGCTCGATGGCGGCCTCCGCGACGGCGGGTGGATGGGTGAGGGTCGGCCGCGGGGCGGCCACGCGCTCGCGATCCTCCCCGGCCTGACGCACTACACCATCTTCGCCTCGCCGCTGCTCGCCGCCGTCGCCCTCGACTTCATCGATGGGCCAGCCTCGGGGCAGCAGGGGTGAGGATGCCCGGCGCTGGCCGACACCGAGCGCACCGATCGCGTCGTTCACCGATCAGTTGTCGCGCTTACCGGCACGTTTACTTCTCCACGCTATGCTCGACACAGCAGGGGTACACCAACGGGTGTACCCGAGTGGAGAGAGGAGGGCGCGACGTATGGGTACCATCATCGGTTGGTTGATCGTCGGGGCGATCGCCGGTGGCATCGCGAGCCTGATCGTGCCGGGGCGCACCCCGGGCGGGGCGATCGGGGCGATCATCGTCGGGATCATCGGCGGCATCGTGGGCGGCTTCCTGATGTCGCTCCTGTTCGGGCGGGGTCCGGCCAGCTTCATCGGCTCGTTGATCGTGGCGATCATCGGCGCGGTCATCGTCCTGTACGCGTTGCGGGCGGCTCAGTCGCGCAGTGTTAGGTAACGCTGCTGCACAGCGGCGATGAGACGAGGGGGGCGGGCATCGTGCCCGCCCCCCTCGTCTTGTCTCGCCCCGGGCGGGTGCCCCGCCCACGACCGGCACGCCGCCATCCTCGGGGGTCGCTCGCCCCACATCGGCTGACTTCGCTGGGCCATCGCGAGCACATCGTCCCGCGCGGATGGACTGGGGAGCGCCGGGCGACCCGGCGCGTCACCGGGGCGCTTGCTCCCGCGCATCGTCGGGGAAGAGCCGCGCGAACTGTGTTTGGATGACGCCGTAACACTCGCAGGCGGCCTCCTCCAATCCCGGACGGTCGAGGATCGTGATGCGGCCCCGGTGGTAGCGGATATAGCCGGCCTTCTGCAGCGTCGCCGCCGCGATCGACACGCTCGGGCGGCGCACCCCGAGCATCTGCCCGAGGACCTCGTGCGTGAGCAAGAAAGAATCGGCCCGCACGCGGTCATGGGTCATCAGCAGCCAGCGGGCGCAGCGCTCCTCGACCGGGTGCAGCCGGTTGCAGGCCGCCGACTGCCCGGCGAGGACCGAGAAGGCTTGGGCGTAGCGCTGCAGCAGGCCGTGGAGGACGGAGCCGGCTGCGGCGACCGCCAGCAGATCGGCGATCGGCACGCGGGCGTGATCCCCGGGGACCTGCCCCATCGACTGGAACGGGCTCGACGGCATGCCGAGGAAGGTGGGCAGCCCGATCATCCCCTCGTTGCCCGCCGTCCCCACCTCCACCACGTCGCCCGCGGCGTCGAGGGCGACGATCGAGATGATGCCGGTGAGTGAGAAGAAGGCATGGGTGATCGGGGCGTCCGGTTCGCCGATCACCTCCAGGGCATCCAGGTGGACGATCTCGGCCCGCGCGGCGAGCCGGTCGCGCTCTTCGGGCGGGAGCGAGGCCAGCAGGCGATTCTCGGTGAGGCGCGCGACCACATCGGGTCGGGAGTTGCTGCTGGCGGGCATACCGTCTTCCTTCCCTATCGCCCCTCGACAACGATGACCTGGGACGCGACCGGCAAGGCGTCGAGGGGGGGCTGTCGGCAGTATAACAGCGTTCCCCCTCCCGCGTGTCACGTCCCCGCCCGCCGCCCAGCGGCGCGGGCTATGGTAGGCTCACCATGTCAATCGGTGAGCGACGTTCGGCGGCGACGGTCGGCGGCGTGACACGCGGGAGGAGGGGGCGATGTTTGCGGGGGTGCTGACCGCGACGGTGCAGCAGGGGCGGCTCGATGAGGGGGGGCGCTTCATCGGCCAACTCTACGCGGAGGTCGTCCTGCCGTTCCTGCGGGAAAGTCCGGGCTACCGCGGCGCGATCACCCTGTTCGATCGCGGCCTGGGGACCGTCACCGGCGTCGTCCTCTACGCCACCGAGGCGGATGCCCAGCACCTGAACCAGGGCGGGGCGGCGTGGTCCGCCCTCTTCGCCCGGATCGGGCCGGAGCGCGAGCAAGCGCTGCTCGGCTTCCTGACCGAGCCGATCCATCGCCGCGTCCAGGAGATCGTCGCGCTCGACCTCCCCGGCATGATCGACTGAGGGGCGGGGTGGGCCGGGGTGGCCGTAAAGAGGGGCGGGATGGGCCAGGGGGCCGTAAAGCTGCATATGGTTGGTGACTGAATCGCCAGCCCTACCTTTACGCTCGCCACCATCATCAGCCGCGCGCCTTGCCCATCGGCAACGGTCGCCGTTATACTGCCCGACAGCACGGATGTTCTATCCCAAAGAGGGGAAGGGGGACGGATGGCGACCGACACCGCGCTGCTGGTGATCGATATGCAGATCGGCAACGTCGCGCAGGCGTACCGGCGCGACGAGATCGTGGGGCGGCTGGCCGGGATGGTGGCGGAGGCGCGGGGCGCGGGGACGCCCGTCGTCTTCGTCCAGCACGAGGATGACTGGCCGACGATGCGCCCGGGCGGCGCGGACTGGCAGTTCGTGCCGGAGCTCACCCCCGCGGCGGGCGAGTTGGTCATCAACAAGCGCGCCTCGGATTCGTTCTACGGCACGCCGCTCCGGCAGGAGTTGACGGCGCGCGGAATTAAACACCTCGTCGTCACCGGGGTGATGACCGAGTTGTGCATCGACGCCACCTGTCGCCGCGCGACCAGCGAAGGCTTCGCGGTCACCCTCGTCGCGGACGGCCACACGACCGAAGAGGCACCCGACCTCACGGCGGCGCAGATCATCGCGCACCATAACCTCGCGCTGAAGAACATGGCGCAGCCCGATCACCCGATCCGCGTCAAGCCCCGCGCCGAAATCAGCTTCTGAGCCCGCGCCGATGTTCGCGCAGGGGGAAGTACGAACGACGAAGTACGAAGTACGAACGACGAAGTACGAGGTAGTGGGCGTGGTGCCGTTTCGTACTTCGTACTTCCCCTCACGCGGCGACCGGCAAGCTGCACACCCGGTCCCGCCCGCCGGACTTCGCCTGATAGAGGGCGAGGTCGGCCGCGTGTATTAAGGCGGCGCGGGTCGTGTTCGCCGCGCCGACCGTCGCCACGCCGACGCTGATCGTCACGCGCACCGCCGTGCCATCCGGCAGGTTGAACGGCTGCGCCGCCACCGCCGCGCGTAGGCGCTCCGCACGTTGGGCCGCTTCCCCCGGGCCGGTCCGCGGCAGGATGACCAGGAACTCTTCGCCGCCGTAGCGCCCGAGGTGATCGCCGGGTCGCAGGGCCACCGCGACCCGCGCGGCCACGCCCGCCAGGATCGCGTCCCTCGCTTGATGCCCGTAGGTGTCGTTGACCCGCTTGAACCGGTCGATGTCGAAGAAGAGGAGCGCCAGCGCCTCGCCCGCCGCCAGCGCCCCGGTCAGCGCGCCATCGGCCCGCGCGACGATCGCCCCGTGGTTGAGCAACCCGGTCAGCGGATCGGTCCGCGCCTGCCACGCCAGCGACGCATTCGCCCGCGCCAACTCGTCGCGCAACTCGCGCGTCTCCCGCAAGTCCTCCTGCAACCCCTGCTCGGCCCGCGCCCGCCGCAAAATCTCCGGCAGGACCAGCCGCTGGAAGGCGACGGCGGCGAGCGCGCTCGCCCCCAATACGGCTTGCTGCACCCAGAAATCGCCGCTCGTGGTCGCGTAGAGCGCGGGCAGGAAACCCAGCAGGATACACGCCGCCGCGATGACGAGCGCGATCCGCGTGGTGTGATAGGTCCCGGCGGAGATGGTGATCAGGAGGAAGGTGGAG
>DATCMP010000609.1:0-2429 GCA_036563365.1 Thermomicrobiales bacterium | reverse complement strand
GGGGAGAAGCAGTAGGCGGCGAGGGCGATTAGGGCGGCGATCGTGCAGAGGATGAGCGTGATGGTGCGCGGGCCGACGAGGTCGGCACCGAGCCCGGCGGCGAAGCCACCGAGCGGGGCGAGTCCGGCGCTGAGGCTGACGATGCTGGTGACGCGACCGCGCAGTTCTTCCGGGATGGAGAGTTGCAGCAACGTCTGATTGGTCGTGAGGCAGAGCATCTCGAAGAAGCCGGAACAGGCCAGCATCGGCAGCGCGAGCCAAAGGCTGGTGCTGTAGGCGAAGGCGATCAGCGAGGCGGCGGTGAGCGCGAGCGCGACGAGCTGCACGAGGCCACGCCGCTCCACGCGGCCGAGCGACGCGGTGACCAGACCGCCAACGATGCCGCCGACGCCGACCGCCGAGAGGAGCAGGCCGAGGGTTTCCGGCCCGCCGCCGAAGATGTCCTTGGCGTAGATCGGCGGCAGTGCGGAGAAATTCGGGATGATGAAGAGGGGCAGCACCCAACCCATCAGGACGAAGGCGCGGGTGCCGGGGGTCCGGGCGACGTAGGCGAGCCCTTCGCGCAGGTTGCGCCCCATGGGGGCCTGCTCGCCGCGCGAGCGACTGGGGGGGAAGGCGATGCGGACCGTGGTGAGGGCGATCAAGCCGTAGGCCGCTGCCTGGACCAGGAAATTGCCGCCCGGACCGAACCAGAGGATGAGGAAGCCGCCGATGCCGGGGCCGAGCGAGCGCATGACGGCCCAGCCAGTCTGGATGAGGGCAACGGCATTCGGCGCGAGGGCGCGGGGGACGAGGGTGAAGACGGCGGTCTGGCGCAGGGGGAGATCGACCGCCTGCGCCACTCCGCCCAGGAAGGTGAAGACGAAGAGATAGATGAGCGCGCTGTGGCCGGTGAGCAGGGCGACACCGAGCGTCAAGCTGATGATGAAGAGCCAGGCGTTGATGGCGAGCATCAGGGTGCGGCGCGGGAAGCGATCGATCGCGACTCCGGCGACCGGGGCGAGGCCGAGGGTCGCCACCGAGCGGACCAGATTGACGACGCCGAGCATCGCCCCGGACCCCGTCAGGTCGTAGACGAGCCAGCTGAGGGTGACCTGCTGGATCCATTGCCCGGCGTTGGAGAGGGTCGTGCCCGCGAGGAGGAGGCGAAAGTTTCGCAGGCGCAGCGAGGCGAAAGTGCTATTCGGGTCGCCGGGGATGGGCCCTTCCGGTGGCGGCGTGTGCGCTGAAGGCTGGTCCCGCTCCATTATGGTCATGAGGCGGCGTTGTCCGTCGCGTCGGCCTCGACCTCGCGCACCAGGGCGATCGGGCGGGCCAGGGTTTCCCGTCGTTCCTCGGCGGTCGCGCCCTCGGGCGTGATGCGGAGGGTGTTATGCCCGGCGGCGCGGTAGACGCGCAGGCGCTCGCGGACCATCGCCTCGGTGCCGATCAGGTTGCACTTTCGGATGAGATCGTCGGGGATGCGCGCGGCGGCGACGTAATCGGCGAGGGCGGGCCAGTTTTCGATGCCGGCGGGATGGAAGCCGATCGCGAGTTTCATCGGTGGCCTCCCTATGCTGTGGCGATGGTGTGGCGACGCGACGAGGGGGTATGGGCGGGAGGATAGCACGGAATTACCCATTGCGCTAGATGAGGGCGAGGTCTATGAGGGCGAGGTCTATGAGGGCGAGCAGCGGTCGCCCGGCGAGGTGATTGAGGTAGAGACCGAGCGTGTGGGCGGCGAGCTTGGCGTGGACGCGCGTCGCCAAGCCCGTAGGGATGTTGTTGGCGAATTCGCGCAGGATAGCTGGAACGGGTGGCTCAGGCCCAGACGAGGGCCAGCCGGGACGGGCGCGTGGCGGCGCGGGGCCTGTCCTGGCCGTTTATTCCATCAGGTCTGATTTTCAGCTCCTGTGTCGGCTGATGGGTAGATCCATGCGGGTCGTAGGGTGTCAATATTCGCGATCAGGCGGAGGTCGATAGCCTGTCCTGGCTCATTATCCATCCGGGGCGTGGGCGACGCCTTCTGGACTGACGAATCCTCGTGAGCGAGTAGACTTCGGCAGGGCATGATGCCCCCTACGTGCGTCGCTCGTGCGCGTCGTGAGGAAGGAAGATAACGGTGGGATGCATTATCCGTTGTCGCCAGCGGCTTCTAAGGATCGCTGCCGGGGCGCGTCGCGCGTTCGGGGCTTGCCTCTGGGCGAGGCCGCTGGCGATGACGCATGCGGCCGGGACCGGGGCTGATGTGGACCGGAGTCGGACGCAACTGCTCGCCGAGAACGCCCTGCTGCGCCAGCAACTACTGGTGCTGCGCCGCAGCGTCGCGCACCCAGCCGTGACCCGGGCGGATCGGGCGCTCCTGGCGCTGCTCGCGGGCCGCGTCCGCGCTTGGCGGCAGGCCCTTCTCCTCGTCCAGCCCGCGACGCTGCTGCGCTAGCATCGCGCCG
>DATCMP010000607.1:0-4011 GCA_036563365.1 Thermomicrobiales bacterium | reverse complement strand
GGTTCATCTTAATGGCTGGGCGGGGCGGTGCAGCTACACCGCCCCGCCCTTTCCGTCAGGTCGCGTCAGCCGCGCCGCTCGTCATCCATCGTCGCGCGCTCGGCGGTCGGCGACTGGCCCGGCTCGTGGCCGCCGATGGCGCTGCCGGGGCGGGTGTCCTCCTCGATCTCGGCCTTGCGCTCTTCCGATACGTTAAGCGTCGCGTCCGACTCGCCGACCGCCCGGCCGGCCCTGACCTTGGATGGTTCCTCGCGTTTGTCCGTCATCTTGCCTCCTCACCTCGTCATCATCCCGTTCGCTACCGCTACCGCCGCGCAGTATCGGTGCCACGCCGTTGGATGGGCTGCCTGGAGGCTCTACCACAAAGTCCACCTGCGTGAGCTATATTGATAACGTAGTGAGGGAGGCGGCGATGGTGCGGAGGATGTTCGGCGGGGCGACCCCGCCACCGGACGATGCGATCGACGTGGTGGAGGCGCAGCGGCGGCTGGCGGCGGGCGGGGCGACCATGATCGACGTGCGCGAGCCGGACGAGTGGTGGTCGGGCCACGTCGCGGGCGCACGACATATCCCCCTGGGTGAGTTCGTCGAGCGGCTGGGGGAGATCCCGACCGATGGCGAGGTGCTGTTGTTCTGTCGCAGCGGCCAGCGCAGCGGGATGGCGACCAACTTCATGCGCCAGCAGGGGTTCGAGCGGGTCTGGAATGTCACCGGGGGTGTGCTGACGTGGGAGGCGCGCGGGCTGCCGCTGGTGGTGGGGGAGTGAGGAGGAGTGAGGGGGACGGACCTCTCCCCCATCCCCTCCCCGACGCGGGGAGGGGTGACTTGTTGGGGGCGCGGTGGATGAGGGCGTGGGATGAGGTGCGGACTCGTCCCACGCCGGGCCTAGCGCGGGGTGTCGGGGACGAAGACCGCGCCGAGGACCGGGCTGACGAACTCACTCGCCAGGCAGTCCATGTACACCCAATCGTGGAGCGTGCCGTTCAGCGGCGCGCACTCGCGGCGGCGACCGAACTCCTTGAACCCGGCCTTGCGGTAGGCCGCCTGCCCCGCGAGGTTGTAGCTGTCGGTCGTGAGCATGACGCTGTGCAGCCCGAGGGCGGTGAAGGCATAGTCGAGCATCAGCCGGGTCGCCTCGGTGCCATACCCCCGGCCCCGCGCGTCGGCCTCGCCGATCACGATCCCGAAGCCGGCGGTGCGCCCGCGCCAGTCCACGTCGAAGAGGTAGGTCCGCCCGATCGGTCGCCAGGTCGCCCGTTCGTAGATGGCGAACTCGTAATCATTCACCTTGCCCGCGTCGAAGATCGCCGTGACGGCCTCGATCGTGTACGCCCGGGGCGCACCGCCGAAGGTGCGCGCCACGGTGAAGTCGTTGCGCCAGCGCGTGAAGAGCGGGATGTGCTCGCGCATCAGCGGCCCAAGCGCCACCCGCTCGCCGAGGATATTGATGATCGGTTCCGTCGCCACGGCCATCCACCCTCCCGCCATGCGGCGGACTATCCCGCCGTTGGAGATGATACCAGTGGTGTCCGGCACCACGCCAAACCCCGGTCGCGGCGGGGATGCGTGCGAAAACCGCGCCAGTATCCCGTAACGTTGCGCGCATGCGCGCGATGAGCGACCCCGTTCGGCTCGGGCCGGTCTGCGCGGCCCGTCGAGGATGGGGTAACGCTACGTCGGGTCGTCATCCGTATCCCGTGGCGGGCGGAAGGTGGCGGCGAAGCGGGCGGTGGTGACGGCGTCGAGGCCGGTGCTGAAGGCGCGCCAGCGGGCGATCAGTTCGCGGGCGGCGGGGGTGAGTTCGCTGGTGCCGCCCGCCGCGCCGCCGCTCTGGCCGCTGACGAGGGCGAGGCCGAGGTGGCGCTCGATCTCGCGGAGTTTGTAGCGGGCGGTGCGGTAGGGGATGTCGAGGCGTTCGGCGGCGCGGGCGAGGGAGCCGGTCGCCGCGACCGCGTCCAGCAGCGCGACGCGCCAGCCGGAGAGGGCGAGGTCATCATCGTCGCCGAGGGTGAGCCAGAGTTTGACGTGTGGGGTCAGGTGGTCGAGGATCGCGCGGACCTCGGCGGTCAGCTCGCCGGGCGGGGTGTAGCGCTGGCTATAGCGCCGCGCGACGAAGAGGGCCTGCACGGCGCGGTCGGCGGCCTCGATACTCGGCAGGACGCGCGCGAGGCCGCGGATCGACCCGACATCGGCGCGACTGAGGCGCGCGGTGAGGTCGGCGAGGTGCGGCGTGCCGAAGAGGTCCAGCGCCTCATCGACAGTGATCCGTCCCTGGCAGACCCGCCCCAGCACGTCGTGGTGCAGGACGATGGCGATGGCGGCGTCCCGGTCGGCGGGGGGCAGGGGGAAGTCGGCGAGGTAGGGCGCGCAGATGACCGCCGAGTCGATCGCGTGGCGGACGTTGAACGGGTCGAGCAGCTTGCCGACATCGTGAAAGATCGTCGCGGCGCGCAGGAGGCGCACGTCGGATTCTGCCAGCCCGGTTGTATCGAGCGCGGCCAGCACCTCCAGGGTGTGCTCGATCGGGTCGGTGGTGCGGTCGCGGGCCGGGTCGAAGTGCGGGCGGTGCTGCCCCAGCCCCTGCAAGCCGGGGAAATTGGCGCGCAGATAGGCCGCGATCTGCGGGATACGCGCGGCGAACGCGGCATCGTCGGGCGCGTCGAGGCCGAAGTCGGGCGCGCGGCGCGTGGCGGGCTCGGGCCGGGTGACGCTCACCGCGCCGCCTCGGTCGCGGACTGCTCGGTCGTGGGCTGCGCGGCGTCGGGCTGCGCGGCGTCGGGCGCGAGGAAGCGGGGATCGGCCCAGGCGGGCGCGGGGTAGCTGTAGAAGCCGCGCCCGGTCTTCTCGCCGAGGTCGCCGCGCGCCACGCGCTCGTTGAGGAACGGCGGCGGCAGATCGGCGGGGTCGCCGCTCTCGGCGGCGTAGACCTCCTCGATCGCCTTGACAACATCGAGGCCGATCTCGTCCATCTTGCCGAACGGCCCCTTCGGCGTGTTGTAGTGGATCATCCAGGCGCGGTCGATATCCTCGAACGAGGCGACGCCGCTATCGGCGACCTTCAGCACCTCTTTCTTGATCGCGCGCCAGACGCGATTGAAGATGAAGCCGGTACTCTCGCGCCGGATCCGCAGCGGCAGCATCCCGATCCGGCGGGTGAAAGCGTCGAGCGCGGCGAGGGTGTCCGGGGTGGTCTTGCTGCCGCCGCCGACCTCGATCATCGCGTTGTCCCAGACCGGGATGTAGAAGTGGAAGTTGGCGCAACGGTCCGGGCGGGCAGTGGCGTCTTCGAGGAGGCTGACGCGGATCGAGGAGCTATTGGTGGCGATGATCGCGCCCTCGGGGAGGTATTCGTCGAGTTGGGCAAAAACCTCGCGCTTGAGATCGACGCGCTCCGGGACCGCCTCGATGACGAGATCGACATCGCGCACGGCGCCCCCCAGATCGGTCTCGTAGCGGAGGCGGGCGAGGGCGGCGTCGGCCTCCTCGGCGGGCCAACGGCCCTCGGCGACGAAGCCCGCCGCGAACCCGGCCTGGGCTTCCCTGGCGCGCGTCAGCGCGGCGGGGTCGAGGTCGTAGATCGTGACCGGGAAGCCGCCATACGCGACTTGCAGGGCGATCTGTCGCCCCATCGTCCCCGAGCCGACGACCGCCACGCGCGTGATCTCTGCCATTGATGCACCTCGAATAGGGTTAGTGGACCAGTGGGCCAGTGGTGCGAGTGGGCCAGCACCGAGTAGACGATAGCATCGCCGCGCCAGGGTTTGCTCTGAGCGCTTGCGGGCTGACGGCTCGCTGCGTCACAGGCTGCATTATCGCCCGTGGGGCGCGGGGTGGCAACGGGCGGGGAAAGTACGAAGTACGAACTACGAAGTACGAAGTAAGGGCGCAATGCCGTTATCCAGTTCGTAGTTCGTAGTTCGTACTTCGTACTTTAGAAGAAGGCGGTCGCGGTCCAGAACCAGTAGGCGGCGACGAGGGCGAAAGCGAGGTAGAGGGTGGCGGCGCGGGGGA
>DATCMP010000601.1:0-10378 GCA_036563365.1 Thermomicrobiales bacterium | reverse complement strand
CATAGGCTTGGTGCAGCTTGATCTGCGACGCCACCGTGTTCGACAACAGCTGCCGCCCGTCGCGGATAATCGCCGCCGCCGTCTCGTCGCACGAGGTTTCGATCGCGAGGATGGTCGGCATGTCGCGTTGCTCCTAAGTCGTGAGAAAGTACGAGAACGGGGAACGGTTGAACGCAGAGACGCAGAGGGGAAGGAGCGCCGCAGAGCAGGAACGAGAGAAAACGACTTCGGCGCAGAGGCGCAGAGACATGGGGGACTGCAGAGAGAAACGAGAAAATATAGCGTTCCTGCTCTGCGTCGCTCTCTCTTGCTCCGCGTCTCTGCGTTCAACCGTTCCCCCTCATCGCCCCCTCCCACGACTCACGACCCCCGACTCGCGACGCCATTCGGCGTATCATGCCCGCGCGCCAGTTTCAGGTTGAGGGCGGCGCGGAGTTCGGCGAGGCGTTCGAGGGTCGCGCTTTCGTCCAACGGCGGCGACCACATGATGTGGGCATCCTCGCCGTTGTCGCTGTAATAGCGCTTGCGGAGCCCCTGGCGCGTGAAGCCGTATTTCTCGTAGAGGGCCTGGGCGCTGCCATTGGAGACGCGGACTTCCAACGTCACCCAGCGCGCGTGGCGGCGGATCGCCTCGTCCATCATCGTCACGAAGAGGAACTCGCCGAGCGACCGTCCGCGCTGCCCCGGCAGGACGCCGATCGTCGTGATATGCGCCTCGTCGAACATATTCCACATCCCCCCGAAGCCGAGGATCGCCGGTTTCGCGGGCTCCGCGCGCCGGACGAACGGCAGCAGATTTAAGCCGCGCGGGCGATCGTCGGCGGCGCTGGTGTGCGGCGCACGCCAGCGCACGACGACGTAGAAATTATGCACGGTGTCGCGCAGCTCGCGCCGGTAGGCGCTGCTCGGCCAGGGATTCGAGAAGCACCGGCGCTCGACCTGGCTCACCTCCGGGACATCGTCTTGGGTCATCGGCTCGATCACGAACGGCACGGCACGCCTCGGTATGTCAATCGTCGGTCATCGCTCGGTGGGCGGCGATCAGTCGGCGGGCGGCGCGGGCGGCGCGCTGGCCCTGGCCGGGACGGGCGGCGCATCTCCGGCGGGCGGGCCGTGCAGATAGACCGGCTCCAGGGTGTCGGGATCGTCCGCATCGTCGCGCCGGAAACGCGCCCAGGCCAGTTCGGCCAGGCACCCGGCGCGGCGCGCGTTCAGCGTCAAGGAGGTGAAGACCGCCTCCGGGGCCAGTTCGCGCCAGTTGCCCAGACGGTCCTGCGGCAGTTCGCCGCAGACCAGCGTCGGCCCGGTGATCAGCGCCGCCAGCCCGTCGAGATCCGTGTTTTCGTAGTCGGTCAGGCGTCTTAATGTCCCCTCGGGCCAGTCATAGAGGGCGCTGACGAAACGCCCCCGCCCCGCGAAGATGGTGGCGCGCACCGGATACCCATGCCCGCCGTGCGGATACGCGACCGCATCGAGGGTCGGGACCCCGAAGATCGGCAGCCCGAGCGAGAAGCTGAGCCCCTTCGCCGTGCTCAGCCCGACGCGCAACCCGTTGAACGCCCCCGGCCCGACCGCCACCGCCACCCCGCTGAGATCGGCGGGCGTCAGGCCCGAGAGGTCGAGCAGCCGCGCCGTCTCGCCGAGGATCGCCGTCGTCTGCGTGCGCCCGGCGGGCCACGACATTTCGGCCAGCAACCCCGCCGCGCCGTAGAGGGCGATCCCCGCGGTCATCGTGGAGGTATCGATTGCCAACAGCGGACCCCGCCGCCGTCCGTCAGGAGCCAACACCGAACGCCTCCGCCCTGATCGCCGTCAATAGCTCGGTGTGCCGCGCGCCACTCGCGATCAGCGAGAGGCTGCGCTTCGTGTCGCTGACCGGTTCGAGCGTGATCAGGAGATGATCGCGCGGGGCCGACTCGCCGAGGCGGTCGGGCCACTCGATCGCGCAAATCCCCGCCGGATCGTCCAGCATATCCTCCAAACCCACGGTCGCGACCTCCGCCGTCGTTTCCAGCCGGTAGAGGTCGATATGGTAGAGCCGCAGCGGCGTCCCCGTGCCGTCCCGCCCTTCGTGCTCATTGACGAGGGCGAAGCTCGGGCTCGTCACCCGCTCGGTCACCCCGAGCCCGGCGGCCAGCCCCTGCGTCAGCGCCGTCTTCCCCGCCCCGAACGTGCCGGATAACAGGAAGAGATCACCGGCCCGCGCATGCTGCCCCAATCGCCAGCCGAGACGCCGGGTCTGTTCGGGGCTATGGCTGATGAAATCGAGCGTCGCGCCTCGTTGCGGCCCCGCGTTCGCCCCACCCTCGGCCATCGTCCCCCACCATCCCTCGGCCATCGCCACTGAGCAGTCCCATTGCAGCGCCCGTGCCAGGCGCGCTTGGGCCGTGCATGCACCAATAGTAGCAGGATGGGGGAGAGGGCGTCATGCGGCGGGAGGGCGTATGCGTGAGTGCGGCTGGCGTCTTCAGCCGCCAGCCGACGGTCGGCAGCGCCTCGCGCATACGCCCTAAGTGTTGACATAGGGGTGGGCGGTTGCCCCCACAATCCTTGCCGGATGGAGCATCGCCACACCACACACTGGCTGGAAAGGCCACGCGGCATGCCGGTAGACGGACACGCCCGGAAGCGGGGAGCACACGAGAACGACCGTGCGCCACCGGGTGGGAGTCGCCTGGGGTACAGGATTGCGCGACCGCGCGCGGGGATACCGCAGGGCGTCCCCGCGCGATCGCGGTTACCGGTTAGTCCTCCTGGTAGTACTCGCGGCCGAGGTGGGTGATCTGCTCCTCGCCCATCATCCAGCGCAGCGTGTTCTTGAGCTTCGTCTGCTGGATGAAGAGGTCGTGCTCCGGGTACACCGTGGCGGCGTGCTGCGGGCTCTTGAAGTAGAAGGACAGCCATTCCTGGATCCCCCCCATGCCCGCCCGGTGGGCGAGGTCAAGGAAGAGCGCGAGGTCGAGGACCAGGGGCGCGGCGAGGATCGAATCACGGCAGAGGAAGTCGACCTTGAGCTGCATCGGGTAGCCCATCCAACCGAAGAGGTCGATGTTGTCCCAGCCCTCCTTGTCGTCGCCGCGGGGCGGATAATAGTTGATCCGCACCTTGTGATACGCGTCACCATAGAGTTCGGGGTAGAGTTCGGGCTGGAGGATATGCTCCAGGACGCCGAGCTTCGATTCCTCCTTGGTCTTGAAGCTTTCCGGGTCGTCGAGCACCTCGCCGTCGCGGTTGCCGAGGATATTGGTCGAGTACCAGCCGTTGAGGCCGAGCATCCGCGCCTTCAGCATCGGTGCGAGGACCGTCTTGATCAGGGTCTGGCCGGTCTTGAAATCCTTGCCGCAGATCGGGACGCCCCGGTCGGTCGCCAGCTCGACCAGGGCCGGGATGTCGGCGGTCAGGTTGGGGGCGCCGTTGGCGAAGGGGACCCCTTCCAGCAGGGCGGCGTAGGCGTAGAGCATCGAGGGGGCGATGATCCCGTCGTTGTCGCCGAGCGCCGCCTCGAAGCTTTCAAGATCGGCGTGGCTCTCGTTTTCCGGCATGAAGATCTCGGTCGAGGCGCACCAGATCATGACGAGACGGTCGCAATTGTTCGTCGCCTTGAAGTTACGGATGTCGGCGCGAATCTGCTCGGCCTGCTCCATCCGCCGGCCTTGCTTGACGTTGGGGCCGTTGAGACGCTTGACGTAGTACTGGTCGAAGGCGGCCGGCATCGGCTTGATCGACTTGAGGAAGTCGGCGATCGGCTCGATGTGGTCGTGGCGATCGAGGACGCGGCACTTCACCGCCGCCTCATAGGCGTTGTCGGGGAAGGGGTCCCAGGCCCCGAAGACGATGTCGTCGAGGTTCGCGAGCGGGACGAACTCGCGGATGAGGGGCGCGCGATCTTCGGTGCGCTTGCCGAGGCGGATGGTGCCCATCTGGGTGAGCGAGCCGACCGGTTTGCCCGTGCCACGCCGAGCGTGCTCGACGCCGGCGATGAACGTCGAGGCGACGGCGCCGAGGCCGACGAGCAGGATACCGAGGCGTCCCTCGGCCGGTTGGATCGGGTTGGGCTTGGGTTCGACGAAGTCTCTCGCTTCCAAGATCACACCTCTCTGGCGGGCGAGCGCCATCAGCGGCACCTGCCATTGGGCCGGCACCCGCCCTGTTTTGGCCCAGTGTTCAACGGTGCTCTGGCGCTTGCCGAGCAGGGCGGCCAGCGCGCTCTGGCCGCCGAAACGCTTGATGATCCGCTCTGCGGCGTTCGCTCCTCGTTCCATGCCACCATCCTAACAAAAATTTCGTTATTACGCCAGCGCATGTTGAAAGGAGTCAGTAAGCGGCAAGCGTTTGCAGACAGACGCAAGGACTACTGCGACAACTCGGTAAGCGATTGCTATGTGCTGCCTTCTACCCCATCGCGAACTTGCAACATGAACACTGTCTGCCCAACTCTTCCCGAATCCCGCTCCGTACCATTCAAACTGAGCCAACCAATGATAGGAGTGTGCATCGTGACAACCCGCCAATCGATCGTCGCCGCCGACCGCTACGCCTTGCAGCTCATCGGCGATCCGCGCGTCTCGCCCGATGGGAGGCTAACGACGAGCGGCGGGGTATTGGCAAATCAAGGCCCCCGCCAGCCGGAGAAGGGTCCGCGGCGAGTCGTGAGGGATGAATTAGCCTTGCGTGCGCCATCGTTCGAGGTAGTCCGCCGCCTGCAATTCATGGCGATATTGCTCGGTTTCCCCTGCAGATAACCCGATTTGCCGCAATTCGCGCTGCCTGGATTGCATGCCAGCTTCATCGCCCATCGCCATCGCCAACTCTGCGCGAGCGGCCAGTGCGCGAGCGCGATCGAGCGGCGTAGTTACCCCTGGCCGAATAAGCGCCGCATCGAGCACCTTTGCAGCAGCCGCATCGTTGGCATAGGTGTCGCGCAGGAAGTTGGCGTTCTCTAGCGCCAGGGCCAGCGCAGAGCGCTCCTCGCCTAGCGTATCGTACCCCGCCCATTCCTCGTCGCGGTCGATGTAAATCACCATATTTCCCGAGGGGTCGAAGAGGATAAAGCGGGTCTGTGCGGGCCGCAATCTCGTCAATCGGGGAACACCAGCGGTGGGGATTGTGCCGTAGAGCAGGCGCAGGCCATCGGCGAAGGCGCGATGATAGTCGGCCACACCGGTAACGAATACGAGATAGGCACCAATAGATTTCCCCGCACCATACACCTTGAGGCTAGAGAAATGCAGTTCTACGCCGCCGCGTTGCACTGCCGCGTACAAATAGGGCGATCTCTGCCGATGCGTCACCTCGAAGCCAAGCGCCTGGTAAAAATCAAGCGTCTCATCGAGCGATTGGCATGGGAGAAGGGGAACCGTCGTCTCGCTCACTTCGTGCTCTCACCGATGAATCCCAACAACCCCGTGATGCGGCTTCGCGCCGTCCCGTTACGACGCAGTACTAATGCGCGTGTCGAACGGGTTACCCCACTGTCCTCGATCCGCCCGTACACGTCAAGCTAGTCAGCGCGATTGGCTACCGCTGGCGATACCGGCACCACCCGGCACGGTGCAGTCTGCCACCGCGACTAGCCGCCAGCCAGCTATCCCCAATTGACGCCCTCCCCCCAACCGCGTACCATCTCCGACCCGATACAGCGAATGATAGGAGCGTGCATCTTGACCAACACCCAGCCCATCACCGCCGACGACCTCTACGCCCTGCAATTCGTCGGCGATCCGCGCGTCTCGCCCGATGGGACGCGCGTCGCCTTCGTCATCACCGTGGCCGACAAGGAGCGGAATGATTACCGCTCGCGGATCTGGCTCGCCCCGACCGATGGCAGCACCCCGCCGCGCCCGCTCACCGCTGGCGCGGGGAAAGACACCGGCCCGCGCTGGTCGCCCGATGGGCGACGGATCGCCTTCCTCTCCGACCGCGAATTGCCGACCCTGCCGCCCGGCATCGAGCGCGGCCAGAAGACGAAGGCACAGATCTGGGTCCTCGATCTGGACGGCGGCGAGGCGCGGCAAGTCACCGCGCTGAAGCAGGGCGCGGGCGATCCGGCGTGGTCGCCGGACGGCACGCAGATCGCCTGCACCTCGCAGACCGGCGGCCCCGACGACGAGCCGATCGACGCCAGCAAATCGGCCGCCGAGCGGGCGAGCGAACGCGCCGACCGCGTCCGCGAGATCACCACCCTTAAGTACAAGTTCGACGGCCTCGGCTATCTGGACAACAAACGCCGCCACCTCTTCGTCGCAGCATTGCCCGCCCCCGGTGCGCCCCCCGCCCCCGCGCGGCAACTGACCGATGGCCCGCCGAACGACGGCCAACCGACGTGGTCGCCCGATGGCACGCGGCTCGCCTTCGTCTCCTACCGCGAGCCGGACGAGGACGTAACCTTCCGCACCGACATCTGGACCCTGACCCTCGCCGATGGCGCGTGCCACAAGCTGACCGGCAGCGGCGGCACCTCGACCGCCCCGGCCTGGTCGCCCGACGGCACGCAGATCGCCTTCCTCGGCCACCAGGAGGGCGAGGGCGAGGCGGCGATGACCCGCCTCTGGACCGTTGCGGCGGATGGCGAGAGCCCGCCGATCTGCCGCAGCGCCGCCTTCGACCGCGACCTCGGCAACAGCACCCTCACCGACCAGACGCTGCCGAGCGGCCACGAAGGGCCGGTCTGGTGGCCCGATGGCCGCGCACTCCTCGCGCTGGTCAGCGATGGCGGCACGACGAGCCTGCGTCGTTTCGGCCTGGACGGTGCCGCGCCGGAAATCGTCCTCGGCGGCGAGCGAACGGTGACCGCCTTCGCCACCTCGCGGGACGGTAGGCGGCTCGTCTTCGCCGCGACCGCCCCGACCGCGACCGCCGAACTCTTCGTTCTGGACGGTGACGGCAGCGAGCGCCCGCTGACGACCGCGAATGCCGCCCTGCTGCGTGAGCGCGCGGTCGCCGCCCCCGAACCGTTCCAGTTCACCGGCGCGAACGGCGACACGATCGACGGCTGGCTCCTGCGGCCACCCGGTGCCACACCCGGTGCCGCGCTGCCGCTGATCGTGGAGATTCATGGCGGGCCGCACGCACAGTACGGCGCGGCCTTCTTCCACGAGTTCCAGGTCTTGGCGGGGTGGGGCTACGCCATCTTCTACTGTAATCCGCACGGCGGCACCGGGCGCGGCGATCGCTTCGCCAAGGCGATCCTGCGCGATTGGGGCGCGATCGCGATGGACGACGTGCTGGCGGGGCTGGACGCGGCCCTGACGCGCGGCGAGTTCGACGCGGCGCGGCTCGGCGTCACCGGCGGCTCGTACGGCGGCTTCCTCACCAACTGGATCACCAGCCACTCGACCCGCTTCGCCGCCGCCGTGACCCAGCGCTCCTACTGCAACGCGCTCGGCTACTTCGGCGTGGACGACATCGGCGCGATCAGTGATGTCGCCGAACTCGGCGGCCACCCCTGGGAAGTCCCGGAGCGCTACCTCGCCCTCTCGCCGCTCCTCCACGCAGGCAACGTCGTCACCCCGACCCTGATCGAGCATCAAGCCGACGACTACCGCTGCCCGCTCAGCCAGGCGGAGCAATGGTACGCGGCCCTCAAGAAGCGCGGCGTTCCAACCAAGCTGCTGATCTACCCGAACGAGAGCCACGGGATGTCCCGCAACGGCAAACCGCGCCACCGGATCGAGCGCCTGACCCACAACACCGCCTGGTTCGACCAGTGGCTCGGCGCGGCGTCGCCCCCCCAGCCCCCCGATGCGGGGGGGGAGAACGATCGATGACAAGTGATCGGCTGCCCGCGAGCGCGTTGGCAGACACCACTCACTCCGGTTGCTCGTTGCTCACCCCCGCATTGGGGGGCTGGGGGGGCGACCCCACCCCCGCCTCCCCCTCCGGCCAGAGCAACAACAGCAACGCCGCCACCACCAGGGCGACGAGTACCGCGATCACCAGCGTCAGCATCGGCCCTCCCCATGCGGTATCCAGGCGGCAGCGCCGCGCGGGGTGAAGTATAGTCAGCGGTGCTAGGTGGGTGGGTGGGGGGCGCGTTGTGGTGGTTGGTGGCGACGGGATGCGCCGGGGCCGCCGATTAAAATCGGCGCTAAGGGCCAGCGAGCCACAAAGCCTACTGAAGTAGGCTAGGTTTAGCACTGGCGCGGTGCCTATTACCTAACGTTAAGGCCAGCAACGAACCTAGTCCACTTCAGTGGACCGTGGTCCCCTGCCGGGTCAGGGGATTTGTGGCCGCAGCCCTTAGCCGGGGATTTTAATCCCCGGTATCACCACCTTACCGAAAACTATCGTTCAACTCGCACCAATGAAAACTGCCAACGTATCACCCGCCCCACCGATTCTCGCCGCCATGCTATCGAAAGGAGCATCATGTCCACCTTTGTCCTCGTTCACGGCGCGTGGCTCGGCGGTTGGGTCTGGTCGCGCGTCGTGCCGGATCTGCGGGCGCGCGGCCATATCGTCCACACCCCGACCCTCACCGGCCTCGGGGAGCGCGACCATCTGCTCGGCCCCGATGTCGATCTCGAACTCCACGCGACCGACGTGCTGAGCCTCCTCGAATACGAAGGAATCGGCCGCGCGATCCTCGTCGGGCATGGCTACGGCGGCGCGGTCGTCCAGCGGGTCGCCGCGCAGGACCCCGAGCGGGTCGGGCGACTGCTCTTCCTCGACCCGCTGCTCGCCCGCGACGGCGAGAGCCTGCACCAGACCCTCGGCGCGGACGCCGAGAGTCTGCGCGCCCGCGCCTACGACGATGACGGCGTGCTGGTCTACGCGCCCGATGCCGGGCTGCTCCTCGACGGGCTCGCCGGGCGCGACGCCGACTGGGTCGAGGACCGGCTGGCCCCGATGCCGGTCGCGCCGTATGATCAGCCGCTCGATCTCGCCGCCTTCTTCGCCCTCGATCGCCCGACCCTCGCCGTCCGTTGCTCACGCGGCGACCCGGCGGCGACGGTCGGCCTCGCCATCGCGGCGACGCACGGCTACACGCCGCGCGAGATCGCGGGCGGGCATCTGGTGATGATCGGCAAGCCGGAGCCAACCGCCGAGTTGCTCGACAACTTCGCCCGCCAACCGGCCACCCTCTTCGCGCGCACAGATCGCCGGACGGGCGCATGAGGCAGAGCGGCCGGGCAGGGGCGATGCGTGGACTCTTGGCGAACAGATGGATAACTCCGAGCGCACAAATGGTATGATGGTATACGTGTGGCATAAGTCCGAGTAATGGGGAAGTTCGTGGTGGCGCATCACCCCAGGTGAGCCATGAGCGAGTCAACTCGAACGTCTGTATCGGTCGCGCGTCCCGTTCGACTGATAGGCCGGGACCGTGAGATCGCGCTGTTGCGCGCGCACCTCGCCGCCGCGTTGGCGGGGATGGGCGGCTTGGTGCTGCTCGGCGGGGAGGCGGGGATCGGCAAGACCGCGCTGGCCGAACACCTGTTGGCCGAGGCGCGCGATCGTGGCGCGCTGGTCCTGATCGGGCGCTGCTACGACCTGAGCGAGACGCCACCCTATGGCCCGTGGCGCGAACTGTTCGAGGCGGCCCCCGCCGCCGCCGACCTGCCCGCCCTGCCGGTCGCGCTGCTGCCCGCAGAACGCGACAGCGAGACATTACCCGGCCAGGGGGCGATCATCCGGCGCGTGCGGGAGTATCTGGCGGCGCTCGTCACGCGCCAGCCGCTCGTCCTCCTGCTCGATGATCTCCACTGGGCCGACCCCGTCTCCCTCGATCTCTTACGCGCCATCGGGCGGCACCTGGCCGACCTCCCCCTCCTCCTCCTCGCCACATACCGCGATGATGAGCCGGTCGAGGGGCAGCCGTTGGCCGATGCTCTCCCGGCGCTGGTCCGCGAGGCCCGCGCCGAGCGCCTGACCTTGTCCCGGCTGGGCGACGAGGCGATGCGGGCGTTCGCGCACGCGCGCTACCGCCTGCCCGCTGGCGACGAGGCGCGGCTGGTGCGCTACTTGCACGCCCGCGCCGAAGGCAACCCCTTCTACCTGGGTGAACTGCTGCGCTCGCTCGAAGAGGCGGCGCTCTTACATCCGGCACCCGACGGGGAAGGGTGGATGCTGGGCGACCTGACGGATACGCGCGTGCCGCCGCTCCTGCGCCTGATCATCGGCGGGCGGGCGGCGCGGCTGGGCGCGGGGACGGGGCGGCTGCTGGCGGTGGCGGCGGTGATCGGCCAGGCGGTGCCGCTCGACCTTTGGGCCACCGCGGGCGATGCCGACGACGAGGCGTTGGCCGACGCGATCGGGCGGGCGGGTGCCGCGCGGATGCTGGCGGAGACGCCCGACGGCGCGGGGGTGCGCTTCGCCCACGCGCTGGTCCGCGAGACGCTCTACGAGGCGATCCCCCTGCCACGACGACGGGGGCTCC
>DATCMP010000599.1:0-7523 GCA_036563365.1 Thermomicrobiales bacterium | reverse complement strand
TACCGTGCGCCGCGCCGACCTGATCCTGATCCTCGACGCGGGCGAGATCGCGGAGTTTGGTGAGCGTGTGGCGCTGGCGGCCGATCCCGCCTCGCATTACAGTCGCCTGTTGCGCGCCGATACCGCCGGGGAGGAGGTGCTGGCATGACAACCTGGCGGTTCCTGCGGGCGTTGATGCGCTACCGGCCCTGGCTGTATCTGGCGAACGGGTTCCTCTGGACGCTGGTCCACCTCGCGCCGCTGCTGCCCGGTCTCCTGGCGAAATGGTTCTTTGACACGATCAGCGGTGCCGCGCCGGTTGGTCTCGATCCGTGGTCACTGATCGGCTTGCTCGCCGCCGTGACGTTGGGGCGGATCGCGATCCTCTGGCTCGGCTCCGAGACCGATGCGTACCACCGCTTCAACATGAGCGCGTTGCTGCGCCGCAACCTCTTCGCGCAGATCGTTCGGCAGCCGGGCGCGCGTGCCCTGCCCGAAGCCCCCGGCGCGGCCCTGAGCACCTTTCGCGATGACGCCGAGCAGATCGAGGACACGATCAGTTGGACGCTCGATCAGATCGGCACCGGCCTCTTCGCGCTCGTGGCGTTCGTGATCCTGCTGACGACGAATGCGCGACTGACCTTGGTCGTCTTCGTCCCGCTGGTTGGCGTGGTCGTGCTGATGCGCTTTGCGTCTGCGCGAATCGAGCGGTATCGCCGCGCCAGCCGTGGGGCGACGAGCCGCGTCACCGGCTTATTGGCGGAGGTTTTCGGCGCGACGGCGGCGATCCAGGTCGCGGGGAGCGAGCGCCACGTCATCGCGCGCCTACGCGGGTTAAACGACGAACGCCGCCGCACGATGGTGCGCGACCGTACCCTGACCCAGGTGCTCGATTCGGTCAACGCCAACACCGTCTCGCTCGGCACTGGCTTGATCCTGCTGCTGGCGGCGGGGTCGATGCGCGCCGGATCATTCACCGTCGGCGATTTCACGCTGTTTGTGTATTATCTCAACTTCGTGACCGATTTCACCTACGGCGCGGGGCAATTCCTCGCCTACTTCCAGCAGTCGGGCGTGGCTTTCGCGCGGATGGTCGGGCTGCTCGGCGGGGTCGCGCCCGCCGAATTGGTCGCCCACGCCCCCCTCCACTTGCGCGGCGATCCCCTTGCTGTACCACCACCACCGCCGCCGGTCGAGCCGCTGCGCTCGTTCGAGGTGCGCGGCCTGACCTATCAACACGCACAATCAGAGCGCGGGATTACCGGCATCAGCTTCTCGGTGCAACGCGGCGAACTGATCGTTATCACCGGGCGGATCGGCGCGGGCAAGACCACACTCCTGCGGGCGATCCTCGGCCTGCTGCCCGTTACCGGCGGCGCGATCCATTGGAACGACCGTGTGCTGATTGACCCGGCGCAGGAGATGGTCCCGCCTCGAACGGCGTACGTGCCGCAGGTGCCGCGACTCTTCAGCGATTCGCTGCGTGAGAATGTGCTGCTGGGCTTGCCCGAGGCAGCGAGCGATTTACCCGCCGCGATTGATGTCGCAGCCCTGGCGCAGGATCTCGCCGCATTGCCGCGCGGGCTCGACACGGTGGTGGGCACGCGCGGGGTGCGGCTTTCCGGCGGGCAGATTCAGCGCGTCGCGGCGGCGCGGATGCTCGTCCGGCGGGCCGAGTTGCTGGTGGTGGACGATCTGTCGAGCGCGCTCGACCGGGCGACTGAACGCCTCTTATGGGATCGCCTGCTGGCGCGACCGGGCATCACCTGTCTCGCCGTCTCCCACCGGCGGGCAGTCTTGCGGCGGGCGGATCGGATCATCGTGCTGCGCGAGGGGCGGGTGGTCGCCAGCGGCACGCTCGATGATCTGCTGGTGACCTCCGACGACTTGCGGTCGCTCTGGTATGGACGTGATCCCGCCGCTGACAGCCCGACTGCGGAAACGGCGGCGATCAGCGAGGAGGAGTAGCGGTGGTGCTCTACCACTTCAGCGAAGAACCGTCGATCGCGCGGTTTGTCCCGCGCGAGATGGCGACGCGACCGGGTGAGCGGGCGCGCGTCTGGGCGATCGACGCGGCGCATGCGCCGATCTATTTCTTGCCGCGAGATTGCCCCAGGGTTTGTTACTGGGGGTTACCGACGACCACACCGGAGGATCGTGCGCGTTTCCTGGACTACACCGCCGCGCGGATGGTGATCGCCATCGAGGGCGCGTGGCTCGACCGCGTGCGCGCGACGCAACTCTATCGTTACGCCCTGCCCGACACGACATTTGTCGAGGATGACGATGAGCAGAAGGGGCCGGGCTACCAGGTCTCGTATGCGCCGGTGGTGCCATTGGCCGTCCAACCGGTCGGTGATTTACTAGCGTGTCTGGTTGAGGCGAAGGTGGAACTGCGCCTGACGACGTCGCTCTGGCCGCTCTATCACGCCCTCCTCCCGGCCACCTTGCATTTCTCGATGATTCGGATGCGGAACGCTCAGCCGGAGTGAGCGCGATCGCGGTGGCCGGTCGTAGCCCTGCGCGCCCACTGCGTTGTTCATGCAGTCGTTTCCTGCTCGCAATCGAGATTGGTGCGATGCCCCCAACCCAAGCGCTGATCAAACAGATCGAGCCGCTTGGGGGCGATTTCGATGACCTCGTATAAGTCCGTCATTGCGTGGGTAATACCTGGACACGCCCAGAGAGCGTGCCACTCGGACATCATTCCGAGCCTTGCCGCCCCGAAGCAAGAGAGCCAGTGCTCGTTGCTATTGTCGCTGCTGGGTACGATCAGCGTGACCATATGCGAGCATTCCAGGCGGAAGGCGATCTCAGACCAGCGCGGAAGCAGGCAGACGACCGTGAGATCACGGTTCACGTAGCGCACCGGCATCGCCCAGGAGCTCGCCGCGGGTTCGCTGAGGCAGAGGATACCGGTGCGATGTTCGGCGAGAAACGTGGTGAATTGTCGGCGTAATGTGGTGACCATTGCTCGGCTCGCTTCCCGAACGCTCTCAGTGTCTCGATGTGCGCTGTCGCGCGCCTTCTTGGTCCGGCTGTAGCGCGATCGTGGTTGCTCGACAATCTCGCCGCACCCGAATGTATCGGGTGCGGCGGAATTCCTACAAAGGAGTTGTCATAACTGCATGGCGCGGTTTACCTGACGACCGATTCTTGCTCAGGCCGCGTGGGAGAGCTGCTGTGTCGCGAGCGCCGCGGGTTGCGCGGTGAGGTTCGCTCGGTACAGGAACGCGCCGTACCAAATGAAGGCGATGGCGACGATAACCGTGCCGGAGATGATCGCTAGCCCCGCGATCTTTGAGGTGAATGGTGCGGCGATTACCAGGGTAATGATGCCGAGTAGGAGCACCAGGGAAGCCGGACGCGGGAAGACGCGAGCGCGCACGGTGGCGATACCGAGGATGACGTGCCCCAGCAGATAGACGAGCCCGGCGATCCCGTCTTGTGCGCCCGACTGGGCCTGGATCGCCGCCACGAGATCAGCGCCGACGGTCGGCGCGATGAACGCCTCGAAGTAGCCACCGATCGGGAGGTAGACGAGCCCGAGCCCGGTCATGATGTAACCGATCAACCCGAGCCAGCCCGCGCGTTGCGCCTGCCAGGCGAAGAAGCCGGCCAGGCTGATCGCCATGAGCGCCGCGCCGAGGCTGAACAGGATGTGCGCCGCCGTCCAGGTCGGGTAGGCATACGCCTCGACGTTATGCTGTAAGGGATGGAGCAGATTCCCGATGGCGAAAAGGACGCCACCGCCGATCAAACCGAAACCACTCAGCCGGTAGAGTTTTTGCGGGGTCATCTGAAAAAACCTTTCTCGATAAGGATCGCTTCTCTCACCGTGTCGGCACTCGCCGTTGCACCGATAGCGCCGTGCTATCTACCTAGAGGATACCGGTGCGAGAGGGATGCCGAATCGCTCTCAAGAGCCATATGACAGCGCGACGAGAGCCATTCGGTTCGTGTCGAGAGCCATACACCCAGCCAGGGGGCTACGACAACCCTAATTCATGGGCGCGATTCACAGCCTGGGTACGTGAGGTGACGTCGAGCTTCGCCAGGAGGTTGGCGACATGCCGCTTCACGGTATGGATGCTGATGAAAAGCTCGTCGGCAATGGTGAGGTTATCCGCGTCCCGCATGAGCAGGCGCAGGACTTCGACCTCGCGCGGTGTCAAAGTCGCGCCGGTCTGCGGCACGAAGAAGCTTGCGGGTGGGCTGGTCGCCGCCCCTGTGTTCGGGGTGCCCAGGGTGGTCAGCAATTCGGCGGCGAACGGGGCTTCGACATCGTGGGCGATCGCCAGCTTCAGTAACGGGGTGAGCAGGGCTTGGTCTTCCCAGAGGAGCGCGCCGGGCGTTTGGTTGGAGCGGTACTCATGCAGCGTCGTCTGGAGGGTCGCGAGCGCGGCGGTGGTGCGCCCGGCGGCCAGATAGGCGCTGGACAGCGGCAGTTCGGCCAGCCCATAGAACCGTGCGGCGAGGAGTCGACGCTGGCCCTCGGCAGCCGCCGTGAACGCGGCGATCGCCTCCTCATCTTTACGATCGGCCAGCGCCAGGAAGCCCCGAAGCATGGCGCGCACGATCGCGGCATCGGGGCGCTCCTGTTCCAGCGGTTCAGCAAGCTGGGCATAGATCGCCCTCGCCTCAGCGTATCGTTCCTGCACGAGCCGCACCCGTGCCAGCGGGTACAGGATGGAGGTGGCCCAGATCGGGGTAATTGGTTGACCCAGAACGGTGCCGGGCGGGCCGCCGAACAACGCCGTGAGATACCGTTCGCCCGCCTCGCTCTGGCCTCGGAAGGTATGCCAGCGGGCGAGCGCGAGCGAGATGGTGACCGTGATCACATCGAGCGTCGGCTGCTCCGACCCGCCGAATTTCCGGTTGATCGCGAGGGCGTGTTCGCCCGACTCTCGCGCTGCCTCCCACTCGCCACGCCAGAGATGTTGCCAGGTGCGCGCCGCGGCGATGGAGGCGCGGAGCGGGCTCTCCTGGTCGGCGAGGTGCCGCTCCACCAAGCGGCCGAGCCTCGCGATTCGTGCAGGGCCACCAGGTAGCGGGACAAATTCACCCTGGAGCTGGGTGGCGATGATTCGCAGCGTTCGCCGATCGTTCGTCGCCTCGGCAATAGTCAGCGCCTCATCGAGCGCGGCGTTCGCCCCCTGCGGATCGCCGGTCTGTTGCCCCTGCCAGGCGCGATTGAGGAGGAGTTGCACCCGCGCGGCGGGTGGGAGTGGCGCCGTCACCGCGGTGGCGAGTAACCCCGCGGCGCTGTCGTGTTCCGCCAGGGCGACGAGGGCGCTGGCGAGGTAGACTTCGGTCTCGCCGCGTCCGGCCGGATCGTTCCGGGCGATGAACCCGTTCCGCGCCTCTGTCAACGCCTCCCGCGCCCCGAGGACGTCCCAGCGATCCCAGGCGGCGATCCCGTTGAGCAGGGCGAGCCGGGGATACCCCTGGGCGACCGATGCAGGGAGGAGTGTCAACCAGTGGCGTAGGGTTTCGCGACCGCCACTCGCCAGGAGTTCCGCGCCGATATCGCCGATAGCCGCCGCCGCTTCATCCCAGGCTTCCGCCGCCAGCAGATGACCGATTGCGCGTGTCCGATCCGCTTCGATCGTCGCGGCGCGGCGATGAAGGACCCGTCGCCGTTCGCCGGAATCTTCCTCGGCGAGTCGCCGACGCAGGAAGTCGCGAAAGAAGGTGTGATAGCGCAGCGTCTCACCGGCCGGATCGAGAGTCAGCACAAAAAGATTGCGCCGCCGTATGGTCTGTAAGATCGCCGCTGCATCAGCCCGATCTGCTACCGTCGCGCAGTTCGCCGGGGTCAGATCATCGAGGATCGCCGTGTCCAGCAGGAACGCTTGTGTCGCCTGATCTTCGCCGCGCCAAACCTCTTCGGTGAGATAATCGGCGATGTGGCGGTCACTGGCAGCGACCTCGGCCAGGAACGTGGCGCGCCCGGCGTCGGCGTCGATTTGTCGCAGCGCCCCGGCGATCAGACTCATCCCCGCCGCCCAACCTTCAGTACGTGCGTCGAGGGACCGTAACTGCTCCCCGGTGACTGTCGTGGCGAACAGGCCATTGAGGAACTGCCCCATCTCGGCTGGTGTGAAACGCAGATCGGCGAGGCGCAGCTCCGCGAGTTGGCGGCGGGCGCGCAGTCGGGCCAGGGCGAGCGGCGGATCGTGTCGCGTGGCGATGGCGAGATGGACCTGCGGTGGCAGTCGCTCGATCAGGTAATCGAGCCCCAGGTAGATCGCTGGCGCGCTGATGAGGTGCAAATCGTCGAGAACGACCGCTATTGGCGCGTCGTTCGCGGCAATGAGGTCATTGATCAAGACGCCGATGAGCCGTCGCATCTCGGTCGCCGGATCGGTCAGATTGGTCAACAACGCAAGTGTCGTGGCTCCGAAGTCGGGCTTGACTCGGCGCAACGCCGCGATCAGCCCTGCGAGAAAGTGCGCCGGGTCGTCATCGTCGGTGTCGAGCGCGAGCCAGCCGAGCGCGAGATCGCGGCAGGCTTGCGGCAGCGCCGTGAGCAGCGTCGTCTTGCCGTATCCGGCGGGGGCGGACACGAGGGTCAGGCGATGCGTCGGCACCGCCCGGGCCAGGGCCGCGAGCAGGCGCGGCCGCTCGATGACATCGGCGCTCGCGTGCGGCGGCTGCACTTTCGTTTGGACGATCCAGGTGAGCGGATCGTGGTGCGGTGTGCTGCTCATCGGCCCGCCATCTGCTCTGGTGTCGCGATCGCTGGCCCTATTCTATCGCCTCAGCGATTGATCACCCGCTCGCGCATGCGTCGCTCACGCTTGCGCTGATTGTGACGCTCCTGCTGTTCGGGCGTGCGCTCGCTGGGCACGGCGGTGGTATTGGTCGCCGACTCGATCCGCGCCTTCGCCTCGTGCATCAGGGCGAAGATCTTTTCCAGCGCCTCTTCCCAGGTCAGCTTCAGACCATTGGTGGTGAGTCGCAGACTCGTCGGGCCGATGAAGAGATAATCGCGGAAGAGGCGGCGCAGGGCGGTCTGATCGAGCCTCCCCGTCGGAAAGGGGCGGAGGGTCAGCGAGCCGTCGCGGAACGTCACCGCCTCCAGGCCGAGCGCGACCGCCTGAATCTTCACCGTGGAGAGGTAGCCGAGGGCGCGCACCTCATCCGGCAGCGGACCGAAGCGATCGGCCAACTCGCGCAACAGATCGTCCAACTCCGACGCCACCCGCACGGCGGCGATCCGGCGGTATTCGCGCACCCGCGTCGCCGGATCGGTGATGTACTCGGCGGGCAGCAGGGCACTGATCGGCAGATCGAGCAGCACCGGTCGCTCTTCCTCGACCGCCACGCCGGTGCGCTTCTCCTCGACCGCCGCGTGGAGCATCTGCACGTAGAGGTCGAAGCCGACCGCCGCGATATGACCCGACTGCTCCGCGCCGAGCAAGTTCCCCGCCCCGCGCAGTTCGAGATCTTTCATCGCGATCTTCAGCCCCGAGCCGAGGTCGGTGTGGCTGCCGATCGTCTCCAACCGCTCCTGCGCGTCGGAACTGAGCGGTTTCCCC
>DATCMP010000596.1:0-15973 GCA_036563365.1 Thermomicrobiales bacterium | reverse complement strand
GTGGCAGTGCCAAAGGTTCGGCAGGCTGGATGGCCGTCGATACGGCGACGATTTACTTCGATCATCCGTATCACGCGCCATTGGATCATAGCCTCAACATCGATTTCGTCAACGCAGCAGAAGGTGCGCCGGTGCGTGTTGCCGTCGAATTAAGCGCCGATTCGGCGCGTGCGTTGGTGACCAAGATCCTCGCTGCGCTGGACCAGGGTAAGTTGGCGCACGGCGGGATGTAGCGACCGCATCTGTTTCATTCGTGCCGCCGTACCCGCTCGGGCACGGCGGTTTTTCTTGCGCGCTTGACTGCGGCGTGCTATATTTATTTCGGTAATTGGCGAATTAACGAAATTCGCTGGAAGGGGCGAGATGGCGATCGATGAACTGTTCCGCGCGCTTGGCGATCCGACGCGGCGGGAGATCCTCCGGCTGCTGCGCGATCGCGATCTCAGCGCCGGGGAACTCGCCGCGCACTTCCCGCTGGCGAAGTCGACGCTCTCGGGGCATTTCACGATCTTGCGCCATGCCGGCCTGATCGTGGCGGAGCGCCAGGGGACGACGATCCTCTACAGCCTCAGCATCGGGGCGGTGGAAGAGGTCGCGGCGGCGGTGATGGGGCTGATCGGTGTCGGCGAAGATGATGCCCACGAACGTCGATCGGAAAAGGTGTCCCGGGGCGGGACGGAATAGAACGGGGGGGATATGAACAGGCTCTGGCGTCGCGAGTGGCCTTCGTGGATGCTGCTGATGGGGATGTTCGTCGTGGCGGCGATCAGCTGGACCCGTGTCCCTGAGCGGATCCCGGTCCATTGGGGCATCGATGGCAGCGCTGATCGGTATGGCGGGCGGGTCGAAGGGGTCCTGTTGCTGCCACTGATCGCGGCGGGCCTCTATCTGCTGTTGCGGTTCCTGCCGCGTTTCGATCCGCGCCGCGCGAACTACGCGCTCGGCGATGGCGTCTATGACTTGATCCGGTTCGCGATGCTGGTCCTGCTCGCCGTCCTTTATGCCGTTACGATCTTCATCGCGATGGGCTACGCGCTGGATATGACGCGGATCGTATCGCTGCTGGTCGGTGGGCTATTCGTCGTCATCGGCAGCGTCCTGGGGAAATTGCGCCCGACGTGGTTCGTCGGGATCCGCACACCGTGGACCCTCTCCAGCGCGCGGTCGTGGGGCAAAACGCACCGGCTCGGCGGCTGGGTCTTCCTCATCGCGGGGCTATTGATGGCCTTGAGTGGCTTGTTGCGTCAGCCGATCCTGCTGTTTGTGGTGATCGGGGCGCTCTGCCTGGCCTTGCTCGGCCTGGTAGTGTATTCGTACTTGCTCTGGCGTGAAGATCAGGGCATGCCGCCTACGAGCGGCCAACCGACCAGCCACGATCCTGTCTGAGCGACAGGTTGCTCCCCACCGCGTATCTGGCTCACGGGGGCTGTGCTTGGTTGTGCCGGCGTGCGTTGTCGTCACCAACACTGACGCACTAGTTGGAAAGGACTGGCGTAGGGATGGACGCCAAAGTAATGCGGTTCCTCGCCATTGCTTTCGGCTGGCCGCTTTTGGTTGCGGCGGTCATTGCTATGGCCCATATCCCGCTTGGTTCACCCTTGGGGATCGGGATCATCGCGCTCTTGTATATGCCCGCGCCAGCGGTGGCGGCGCTCATCGTCGAGCGGCGGGTCGTGCGTGCGCGGTTGCGTTTCCCGAACGGGAGCAATTGGCGGACGATCGTCTGGTTCTTCGCCCTGCCGATGGTTGTTGTCGTCTCGCTGGCCGCCGCGCTGCTGCTGCTCACCGCGCTGCTGGGCAACTGGCTCGCGTTGACCGCGTTCGGCTCGGTGGTGACGAGCATCGCGGAATTTCGGGCGAACCTCAGCCTCAGCTATGGGTCGGCATTGTCGGAGCAGGCGAATCTCCCCAATTCACTCGTCGCCTTGTTCGCGCTCACCTTCCTCTCCGCCGCCGTCGCTGGCTGGTCGATCAATGGTCTCTTCGCGCTGGGCGAGGAGTATGGTTGGCGCGGCTTCCTCTGGGAGGCGTGGCAACGGCATGGGATCGTCCGCGCGAATCTCGCCATCGGGGTTGTTTGGGGCCTGTGGCACGCGCCGCTAATCGTGCAGGGGTACAACTATCCGGGGCATCCCTTCGGCGGCGTGCTGCTGATGGTCTGTTTCGCCATCGCCGCTTCCTTCGTCCTCACGGCGATTCGCGAATTGACGGGCAGCGTGCTGTCTGCCGCCGTCACGCATGGCGCGATCAATGCAGTCGCTTCACTGCTGACATTGATGGTGGTCGGTGGCAATCCTCTGCTCAGTGGTCCCCTCGGAGTGAGCGGGTCCCTCGCGCTTAGCCTTGTTGCGCTGCCACTCTGGATGACGGTGCGCCGTAAACAACGGCTTGTGGTGGGCAGCGGGCAATCGGAACTGCATGCACGCTCTGCTGCTGCCCATGCCTGATTCGATGATAGTCCAAGATGATAGTCCAATAGGAAGGCGGGGCGCTCATCTAGATGAGCGCCCCGCCTTCCTATTGTTTTCTTGCGAGATTTACCGGAGATGATCGGTGAACCAGCCGATCGTGCGGGTCAGGAAACCCTCGCGGTGGGTCGTTGGGCCGCCGCGCAGGAAGAGGTGGGAACCGCCCGGATAGCGGGCGAACTCGGTCTCGACCCCGGCTTCGAGCAAGGCGATGAACATCTGTTCACCCTGACCGATCGGGCAGCGGTGATCCTCTTCGCCATGAATGATCAGGGTCGGCGTCTTCGCGCGGTGGATGAAGGTGGAGGGGGAGTGCGCCGCGTACCATTCCCGATCTTCGTGCGGGGCCGCGCCGAACTGGGTCTTGCCGAACGTATGGCCGATGTCGCTGGTGCCATAGAACGATTCGAGGTCGAAACACGGCGCACCGCAGACCGCAGCCTTGAACCGATCCGTTTGCCCGATCGCCCAGGAGGTCATGAATCCGCCATAGCTATAGCCGAAGATGCCGAGCTTTTCCTTATCGACATACGGCTGTTCCAGCGCCTTGTCCACGACGCCCATCAGGTCCTTGAAGTCCTCGTTACCCCAGTCGCGGATGACCTGCTGGGTGAAGTTGCGGCCATAGGAGGTCGAGCCGCGCGGATTGGCGTAGACGACGACGAACCCCGCGGCGGCGAGCGCCTGCTGGGTGTTGTTGAAGCCCCAGCCGTAGAAACCGTTTGGCCCGCCGTGGACATCGAGGATGAGCGGATAGCGCCTGGCCGGGTCGAAACCCGCTGGTTTGAGGATCCAGGCTTCGATCTCGTAGTCGCCACGCGTGATCGTGAAGAATTCCGGGTCGCTCGTGGGGTGCTCGGCGAGTAGTGCATCATTATAGTGGGTGATGATCGTCGTCCGGTCGGTCTGCGTGTCGGTGATGGCGATCTCGCCGATCGTGTCGGCGGTGGAGTAGTCGTGCGCGACGTAACGCTTATCGCGGTCGATGCTTGCCTGCGCGCTGATCGCCCGCCAACTCTTGACCGGTTCGACGGCACCGGTCTCGCTGTCGATGATGTGCAGGCCGCTCGCGCCCGCCCGGACCGCGTGGAAGAGGACCTGGCGCTCATCGAGCCAGACCGGTTGCGATGGCCCGACGATCGTCGGGAAACCGGCGACCGGCACGACCTGTAAATCGTCGGTCAGGCGCTTCGTCTCGCCGGTGGCAACCGTGTAGGTGAAGAAGTCGGTCTGGTAGGTCTGGCGGGTGTCGCCGGAGTAGATGATCCGCGCGCCATCGGGCGACCAGGACCAGACGCCGACGACCCCTTCTTCATTGCCGATCAGGGTGACACCGCCGGTTGCCAGGTCGATCAGGGCCAGTTGCGACTGCATTCCGTTGTGGTTGGGGCGACCGACCGCGATCGTCTTGCCGTCCGGCGACCACTGCGGAAAATTATGGTCGGCGGGACTCGGGCCGTCGCCGGTCAGACGACGACGCTCGCCGCTGGCGACATCGACGATGAAGATCTGATAGCGGAGGTCGTGGAGATAGCCCCGATTGTCCTGCTTGTAATCGATCCGGCGGGTGACGCGCACCTTCGGCGCGGCCCCTTCCGGTTCCGGCTGCTCGTCGGGGTTCGCCGGATCGTAGAGGGTGGTGTAGGCGATGTAGCGACCATCGGGTGACCAAGCGAGGTCGCTGATCCCCTGCGCGTGGCGCGTCACTTCGCTCGCTTCGCCGCCTTCGGCGATTGGCAGGATGTAGATCCCCGCGCCCTTCTCCTTCCCTTTGCCGCCGCTGCGGTCGGAGACGAAGGCGATCTGCGTGCCGTCGGCGGACCACCGCCCGCCGCCGTTGTGCTCGCCGCTGCCGGTGAGTTGGCGCGCGTTACCGCCGTCGCGGTCGCAGAGCCAGATCTGGCTGGTGCCGCGCAACTGGCCGCGCTCAGTCTGACCAAGGGTGTAGATCAGCCGCGTGCCGTCCGGGGCGATCTGCGGATCGCCCGCCGCCTTGAGGTCGTAGATCAAGATTTCCGGTATGAGCGGACTCGTCACTGATCTCCCCCCCCTGGTATGCATCCTTTATCCGTCGTCGCGAATCAACCGCGCCATCCTAGCACGGTCTGTGGGCGGGCGATTACTTTGGGACCGCTCGCTAGTATTGGGCCGCTAGGCTATCTACCCCGGTGAGGATGCGCCTCGCCATGAGGAGGATGGCGGTCTGGGGACGGGCGGGGCACCCGCTCGTACGCGCGCGAGCGCAAAGCACGACAAGGATAGAGTTGCCAACCGCCCGAGCAGCCAACGTGCGGGGTGGCGTCCGTTGAGCAATCGCCAGATCGAAAGGGCCGAAGGCACGGATCATCAAGGCGACCCCCGGAGGCCAAGCAATGCGGCGGCGCGTTGCAGCGCGATGACGAGCAGCAAGCTCAACCCCAGGCTCGCCCGCCCCGCTGACACGGTAAGAGAACCGGTGCACCGATCTCGCCGGCTGGCAAGGACATTTACTGTCTCAACGAGTCTTTCTCCGCATATCCCGTCTCTCCATCGCGTGATCCTACCGCGCCGGCCATTGTCGCCCACGCACCCGTTTATCGCGCGCCGGTGAGCAGGTGGAGCAACGAGTAGACCAGCCAGCCGAACGCGGTACAAACCGGGATCGTGACGACCCAGGCGGTGACGATCCGCCCGGCGACGCCCCAGCGCACCGCCGAGAGGCGCTTGGTCGCTCCGACGCCGAGGATCGCGCTGGAGATGACGTGCGTGGTCGACACGGGGATACCGAGGCGGCTGGAAATCTCGATCACCGTCGCGGCGGCGGTCTCGGCGGCGAAGCCGTGGATCGGGCGCAACTCGACGACTTTCAGGCCCATCGTACGGACGATCCGCCAGCCGCCGATTGCCGTGCCGAGCGCCATCGCGGTCGCCGCGCTCGCCACCACCCAGAAGGGGACGCGCCACTCGTCGCCGCTCCAGCCGTAGTAACTGGCGAGCGCCATCGTGATCACGCCCATCGTTTTCTGCGCGTCGTTGCCGCCATGACTGAAGGCCATATAGGCGGCGGAGACGATCTGTAGGCGACCGAAAAGGGAGGAGACGAGGCGCGGGCGGGCGCGAGCGAAGATCCAGAGCAGCAGGGCCATCAGGGCGAACGCGCTCCCGAAGCCGAGGAGCGGCGAGAGCCCGAGTCCCTGAAAGGTCTTGGTGATCCCGCCGAGTTGGATCGCACTCGGGCCACCCAGCGCCAACCCCGCGCCGACGATCGAGAAGATGAGGGCATGGCTCGAACTGGACGGGATCCCGAAGTACCACGTGATCAGGTTCCAGGTGATCGCCGAGATTAGCGCGGCGATCACCAGTAATTGGCTCGCGTCGGCCGGTTGCACGATCCCTTTGCCGACGGTCCCGGCGACGGTGGTGCCGGTCAGCGCGCCGATGAAGTTCAGGCAGGCGGCCATCAGGACCGCACGCCCCGGCGTCAGGACGCGGGTGGCGACCGACGTGGCGATAGCGTTCGCGGTGTCGTGAAAGCCGTTGATGTAGTCGAAACCCAGCCCCAGAATGATGATGATGACGAGCGTCATCAAGGCGAGATCAGGCATTTTTCAGCATGATCCCTTCGAGGGTGTTCGCCACATCCTCTGCCTTATCGGTCGCCTCTTCGAGCTTTTGATACAGCTCGCTCCAACGCAGCCCCCTGATGAGCGCCGGGATGTCTGCCGCGCCGTTGTAGACCCCGGCGAGCGCCGTATCGAGCAGGTCGTCGGCCTCGTTTTCGAGGCGATTGATCACGACCACCTGGCGCTTCAGGAGATCGCTATCTTTGGCACGCTCGACGAGCGGCACCGTCTCGGCGAGCAAGCGGGCTTGCTCGCCGATGATCCCCGCCAGGCTACGTGCGAGGTGGTCGGGGCCATCGATCCGGTAGAGCCAGCAGCGTTTGGCGATCTCCTCGATCGCATCCACGAAGTCATCGATCGAACTGGCGAGGGCGCTGATATCCTCGCGGTCGAGCGGGGTGACGAAGGTGCGATTCAAGGCATTGAAGATCTGGTGGGTGATCTCGTCGCCGTGATGTTCGACTTCGCGTAAGCGCCGCACTTTCTGTTCGACATCCTCGTAGTGCTCGAAAAGATCGATCAGCAATCTGGCGGCCTCGGCGGCGTTGTTGGCCGCATCGCGGAAATAATCGAAGAACCGCTCGTCACGCGGCAGAAATCGGGCCAGTACCATCCTCACCTCCCTCTCTCGCTACTCAGTCTTCGCCCTCTAGCTCGTCATCGAAATCGGTCATGGTCGGGTGCCTGCGGCGTAACCACTTGTGGGGTATCCGCAGGGCGATGATCGTCAGGGTGACGCTGACTAGGGCGAGGACATACGCTCCGCCTCCGGCGAGCATCCCGAGCGCTGCTGCCACCCAAATGGTCGCCGCCGTGGTCAGGCCGGAAACCGAGTTGCCGGAACGGAAAATTGTCCCAGCACCGAGAAAGCCGACGCCGGTGACGATCTGCGCGGCGACACGACCGCGCTCACCGGAGCTATCCCCGCCGAACAAGGTTAACGAGGCGATCGTGAAAATTGCCGAACCGCCGGCGACGAGCATGTGGGTACGCAACCCCGCCGCCTTGGCACGGCGTTCTCGCTCGATGCCGACCACCGCGCCAACGATGAAGGCGACGAGGATCCGCAGCGATAGCTCGATTTGCAGTCCGGACGCTATTTCCGCCATCGTCCGCCACACCGTTCGGGCGACCGTTAACCTTCCGTTAACAGAACGGTACACGCCTCGCCCGCGCTGTGCAAGCGCGGGCGAGGACAAGGCGTGCGGAGGGACAGTTAGCGGAACAGATCGCGGGTGGGGTCGAGGAGGAGTTCGCGCCCGGACCCTTCGGCGCGTGTGAAGTCATAGCCTCGGATGAGGGCCACCGGTCGCCCATCGAGCTTGTTCGCGACGAGTTCGGCCGACGCCGCGAGTTCGTCGGCGATCGCGAGGACCGAGGCGTGCAAGGTGCGTCCCTGCGGATCCTGCTGCCCGCGATAATCGACCAGCGGGGACAGACCGGAAAGGCCGATGGCGACATTGGTGATCCCGAAGCGCCAGGCTCGCCCGAACGAGTCGCTGATGATCACCGGCAGATCGATCCCGGTACGGGACAGGAGTTCGGCGCGCAGGCGCGCGGCGGAGGCGTCGGGATCGCGCGGTAGCAAGCAGACGAATTCGCTGGCGACGTTCGAGGCATCAACCGCCGCGTTCGCGCAGACGAACCCATGATGCGTCTCGGCGATGATCAATCCCTGTTGCATCCGCACGATCCGTGCGGATTCGCGCAGCACGATCTCGATCTGGCGCGCGTCTTTGCCCCAGCGCTCGGCATGGCGTTGCGCCAACTCCGAAGGCTGCACGTCGCGCAGATCGATCAGCTGGCCTTCCGCCTTGGAGATGATCTTATGGGTCACGACGAGGAGATCGCCGTCTTGCAATCTCTCGCCCGACACGGCGACCGCGTTGAGGATGAGCGCGGCGACGTCATCGCCGACCCGTACCTCCGGTATCCCATCCAGGCCAGTGATCGTGACTCGCGGCGGCATGATCCCTCCGGTGCGGATCGGTGGTCGCGGCAACCCGCCGCTGGCGCACGAGCGCAGGGCAGGCTGCCGCGACCACCCATCGTCGGCCTCCCCCTAACTTAAGCGGTAACCGCCGCCCCGGTGATCGCGGGGACGACGTGCTTGCCGTAGGCGCGGATGAATTCTTCCTGGTTTGGGCCGGTATTGTGGACGTAAATCTCGTTAAAGCCCATGTCCGCATACTTCTTGATGTGCGCGGCGTGCTCGTCGAGGTCGGGCGAGATCAGCACCCGGTTCTTATAGTTTTCCGGGCGGACCAGCTTGCCCATCGCCTCAAAATCCTCCGGATTGCGGATGTCGGCCTTCGGGAAGTTCATCCCGCCGTTCGGCCAACCCTTCACCGCGTTCTCGGTCGCCTCCTCCATCGTCTCGGCCCACGAGACGTGCAGCTGGATGAGGCGCGGCATGGTGGAGGGGTCTTTGCCCGCCTCGCGTGCGCCCTTCTCGAACCGCCCCATCAGCATCCCGATCTTCTCATCCGCCGCGCCGACGGTGATGATCCCGTCGCAGGTGCGCCCGGTGCGCTCGCTCTGGATCGGCCCGGCGGTCGCGACGTAGATCGGCGGGGACTTCTCGCCGCGCGTGTAGAGCTTGGCGCTCTCGAGGCGGAAGTGCTTGCCATTGAACTTCGAGACCTTGCCGGAGAACAATTTCTGGATGATCTCGATCCCCTCGGCCAACTTCTCCAACCGGGTCGGTGCCTCGGGCCAGTATTCGCCGGTGATGTGCTCGTTCAGCGCCTCGCCCGCGCCGAGGCCGAGCCAGAAGCGGCCGGGATACATTTGCTCCAACGTCGCCGCCGCCTGGGCGATGATCGCCGGGTGATAGCGCGGCCCCGGCGGGGTGACGCCGGTGCCGAAGCGGAGCTTCGTCGTCGCGCCGAGCGCGCCGAGCCACGACCAGACAAAACCGCTCTGCCCCTGGCTCGGCGTCCAGGGATGGAAGTGATCGGAGGCCATGATCGACCCGAAACCGTTCTCCTCCGCGACCTGACAATAGCGCAACAGGTCACTCGGTGTGAACTGCTCGAACATCGCGGCATATCCCATCGTCACCATGTGGTTGCCTCCTTGGCTGCTCATCGGTTCTCGGCGTTCCGCATGTCTACACGTCCGCAAACATGTCATCGTGCGCTGGCCCGGCACCTTCGGGTAATGATTTTGTGACGCCACGCTGCCGTGAGATTGGGGAATTGCACAATCGCGGTGACCACCCCGTATGATACCCTCGGCATGTTGCCTTGGATAACGGCGAACGGGGGGATCGCTATTCCCCGGACCATTATCGGTTGCCGCTTCGCCAGTAGCAAATATGCCGCATCGATACGCCGTTGGCCGCTTCGCTCGCGGCAAGCTCCACGCGAAGCGGATGGACCGGCCTGCGTAGCGATACGTGAGGAATGAGGAATATTGATGATCGCTGACGCATACACCATTCGTCGCGCGCAACCGGCCGAGTTGGGTCAGCTCCCGGCGATCGAACGGGCCGCTGCGGCGCAGTTCCGTGCCACCCCGTTTGCCGCGTTGGCCGATGCGCCCCTCTCCGCTGAAGAAATCGACCCGGCGCGCGACCAGATCTGGGTCGCGGTCGCGCCGACCGACGAGCCGGTCGGGTTTGCGCTGGTCCATCGCCTCGCCACGGTCGCGCACCTGCACGAGTTGGATGTCCACCCGGCCCATGCGCGGCGCGGCCTCGGGCGACGCCTGATCGAGGCGGTCGCCCGTTGGGCCGAGGGTGAGGGGTTGCGGGCGCTCACCCTGACGACATTTCGGGATATTCCGTGGAATGCCCCCTATTACGCACGGCTCGGTTTCCGCTCTGTGGGCGCTGACGAGTTGAGCGCCGAGTTACGGGCGATCAGCGCGGCGGAGGCTGCGGCGGGGCTGCCGGTGCATGAGCGCATATCGATGCGCCGTGATCTGGCCTAAGCGGCCGGTAATCAGCGCGATCGACCCGCGCACCCTATAATCCATGAGGTTTTCTCCCGCCTGGCGATATTCTCGCCGTATGGATGACATACAAAGGAGCAGCAATGGCAACGGAACGGGTACGGGTCTTGATCGGGACGCCCCTCTCTGAGGAGTTGGTGGCGCGGATCCGCGCGGTCGATCCGCGCGTCGAGGTCGCCTTTCGTCCCGATCTGCTGGGGACGGCACGCTACGATGGCGATCACTATGCGCCCGCAGGGCGCGATGCGGACCGCGAGGCGGAGTTTCGCACGTTGCTGGCGGAGACGGAAGTCCTCTTCGACTTCGATGCCACGACGGCCGCGCAACTAACAACCCTTGCGCCACGCCTACGTTGGGTCCAATCGACGAGCGCGGGGGTGGGGCAGGCCGCGAAGCGCTTCGGCCTGGATAAGACCGATGTGATCGTGACGACCGCGAGCGGCGTACACGCCGTGCCGCTCGCCGAGTTCGTGCTGATGGCGATGCTGATGTTCACGAAGCGCCACGGTTTCCTGCTGGAACTCAAGGCGCAGCGGAAATTCACGAAATTCGCCTCTTCCACGCTGCCGGGGAAGACGCTGGCGATCATCGGGCCGGGGAAGATTGGGCGCGAGATCGCGCGGCTGGCGCGACCGTTCGGTGTACGCCTGACCGCCCTGGGAAGGGTCGCGCATTACGCCGAGGAGCTTGGTGTCGATCAGGTGTATCGCCGTGAGCAATTGCACACGATGCTCGGCGAAGCCGATTTCGTCGTGTTGGCGGTGCCGCATACCGACGAGACGGAAGGGTTGCTGGGCGCCGCCGAGATCGCGGCGATGAAGCCGGGCGCGATCCTGATCAATATCGCGCGCGGGCTGATCGTCGATGAAGACGCTTTGATCGCCGCCCTGCGCGACGGGCACCTGGCTGGCGCGGCGCTCGATGTTTTCCGACAGGAGCCGCTTCCGACCGACAGCCCCTTCTGGGATTTGCCGAACGTGATTATCAACTCGCATTCGGCCTCGACCGCCGAAGGGGAGAATGCGAAAATCGTCGCCCTCTTCTGTGACAATCTGCGGCATTACCTTGCCGGCGAAACCGCGCAGATGCACAACGTCTTGGATAAGGCACTCTTGTACTAGGGCTCAGGGCGTATCGCTCAACCGGGGACACCCGCTTGTTCCCTTACCCCAGGCGGCGGTTCTCCGGCTCGGCGGTGGTCGGCAGTTGGGAGATCGCTAACTGCACGTAGCGATAGCCGCCGCGACTTTCGATCCCGTGCTCATCGAGGATGATGACGCGCCCGCGCGCGGCCAGGAGGGCATAGCGCAACAGGTGCCACGCCGCGCGCAGATCGAATCTGAGCATCCACCAGCGCGCGGAAAGCGTCGCCAGGATACGCCAATAATATCCCCGTAGGCGCTGCATCGGCGATACTCCCCCATCCTTTACACGTTACTGTAGCGGTGGCCGGTTGCCGAATGGTGGAGGCGATGTATTGGACAAATGTCGCCGCTCAGCCGCGTGCCACGAGTCCTTGCCGCGCGAAGCGGGCCGGATCGTAGGGCGCGAGGGCCGGATCGGGGACGCCGCTCACGATCGAGGTCGAAAGTAGTTCGCCGGTGATCGGTGCCCAGAGGATCCCGTCACGCATGTGGCCCGCCGCGACCCACAGCCCATCCCAGCCGGGGGCGCGCCCCATCAGCGGGCGATCATCGGCGGTGGCAGGACGCAGCCCGGCCCACGTTTCGCCGACTCGTGCGCCAACGTAGGCCGGTGCCAGGTTGCTGATGAGGGTACTCAGCCAATTGAGACCACCGGCGGTGACCCGCGTGTCGAAACCAGCTTCCTCGACCGTCGCGGCGGCGATCACGGTCCCATCGGTGCGCGGGATGAGGAAACCTCCCGCACCGGCGATGGCATGGGGCAACGAGGGCGCGACATCGCTCAAGGCCAGCATCTGTCCCCGCACCGGCCGGCTTGGCAGGGGGAGGTTCAGGAAATCACCGAGTTCCGCCGTCCAGGCTCCGGTGGCGATCACCGTTTGGTCGGCGCGATATTCCCCGGCGGCGGTTTGCAGACCGACCACTCGCCCACCCTTTGTCAAGAAGCCGGTAACCGGCATCTCTTCGAGGATCGTCGCGCCGTACATCGTTGCGGCGTGGGCCAGCGCACGGGTGAGGCGGGCGGCCCGCAAGGCACTCGCCTCCGCGCACCACGCCCCGCCGCGGGCGTCCGGGGTGAGCGCGGGGATCAGGTGCCGCGCCTCGTCGCCGTCGAGCCACTCGACCGTGAAGCCCAATGCGCGCTGCCAGGGGACCAACGCGCGCAGCCCCGTTTCCTCGTCGGCGGTGAGGGCTACGGAGAGGCGTCCGGCCCGATGGTGCTCGATATCGTGCCCGGTGATGTCCGCTAGTTCAGCGAGCAACGTCGGATAGCGATTAAAGGAACGTGTTTCCAGGCGGGCATGTTCGTCGCCGAACGGTGTCCGCTTCGGCGGCGAGATCAGGCCAGCGGAGGCCCACGATGCCTCCATCGCGATTCGGCGACGCTCGATGATCGTCACCCGGGCACCGGCCCTGGCGAGGTCGTAGCCGATCATGCAGCCGATCACCCCGCCGCCGACGATCAGCACATCCGGTGAACCGCTCATTCGTGTCACCCCCACAGCGATCGTCACTCACGTCTCGATGCAGGTGATTGTAGCGTACCCTCGGGCGCTGAGATCGAGGGCTAAGGTTGAAAAAGGGGTCGCCAAATTCGGCGCTACGGGCGGGGCCGGGGGTGTTTCAGCGTTCCCGATAGATCTCGCGCTCGCGTTCTTGGAGGGCTGCCCATTCCTGATACCCGCCGGTCTGTTGCAGATAGACGGCGAGCCGCGATTCGGGCCGGTCAAGGCGAACCGTGAG
Organism: Thermomicrobiales bacterium; assembly: GCA_036563365.1. Lineage (GTDB taxonomy): Bacteria > Chloroflexota > Chloroflexia > Thermomicrobiales > CADCWN01 > CADCWN01. Next base: position 3,058 of record DATCMP010000596.1, on the reverse strand, counting down.
TTGGTGTACCTCGCCCTGACCTGCGCCCCTGAGTCGGTCGTGGAACCAGATGAGGATGAGGCCAGCGCTGGGCGCGCCAAGCGCTATGGCCGCGGCCCAGAAGAGAATGCCCAGGAAAATGGTTCCCATTGAATAACCGGCCATGCCCCCATCGCCTGCCGCAGGTAGTTCGGCTCTCCTTGCCGCGCGTTCTTGTACGACATAGGTACGATAGGGTCGCTGTGTCACTACAGCTATCCCCCGATCGGTCCGAACACGCGCGGCCAGCAGCGTCGCTCGGATACCCCGCCCCTGCTACCTGCGCTGAGTCGCCGGGTGTGGTTGTGCCGGCGGGTGGTTTTTGATACTATTGTGTATAGAAAGTCGTCGCTCGTGCGATTGTGGTATCGTCCACCCGTGTGCGAGCGGGCTGCTGGTAGGTGCTGCGCTGTCCGGCGCACCAGCCAACCGGTAGGGGGTAGGGGGAAGCGTGGCCTTATTGACACAACACCTGGAATCGGCGCCCCCTTCGGGGCTGATTATGCCGACGGCGAAGCCGTCGTATGACCGGTTCGGGCGGCGGATCGACTACCTGCGGATCTCGCTGACCGACCGCTGCAACCTGCGCTGCGTCTACTGCATGCCCGCCACCGGGATGCGCTTCGCGCCGAAGGACGAGCTGCTCAGCGATGAGGAGTTCCTGCGGCTCATCCGGCTGACGACCGAGCTCGGCTTCCGCAAGTTCCGCCTCACCGGCGGGGAGCCGACGGTGCGCCCCGGCCTGCCGGCGCTGATCGCGGCGATCAAGGCGCTGCCGGGGGTGGAGGAGGTCGCGATGACGACCAACGCGCTCCTCCTGCCGCAGCTCGCGCCGGCGCTCGCCGCCGCCGGGCTGGACCGGGTCAACATCAGCATCGACACCCTCGACCCGGACCGCTTCCGGCGGATCACGCGCGGCGGGGACATCAAGAAGGTCTTCGCCGGGATCCGCGCCGCCGAGGCGCACGGCCTGGCGCCGATCAAGCTCAACGCGGTGGTGGTGCGCGGCGTCAACGACCACGAGGTCGCCGCTCTAGCGGGGCTGACGATTGAGCACGAGTGGCAGGTGCGCTTCATCGAGATCATGCCGCTCGACGGGGTCTTCGACGTGGCGCGGGAGCGGCTGGTCCCCTCGGCGGAGAGCCGCGCCTTGATCGCGGCGCGGTGGGGGCCGCTGGCGCCCGAGGCGCACCACGACCCCGCCGACCCGGCGCGGCCGTACCGGCTGCCGGGGGCGCGGGGGACGGTCGGCTTCATCAGCTCGGTGACCGAGAACTTCTGCGCCGGGTGCAACCGGATGCGGCTGACGAGCGAGGGCAAGCTGCGGCTGTGCCTGCTGCGCTCGGACGAGCTGGACCTGCGCGAACTCTTGCGGTCCGGGGCGACCGACGGGGAGCTGCGCGCGGCGGTGCGGCAGGGGGTCTGGCAGAAACCCTGGGGTCACGGCCTCGACCGGGGGATCCTCCCGGTCGGCCGCGGCATGTCCCAGATCGGCGGCTGAGGACGCATGACTGCGCTACTTGCGATGTGGCTTTCTCCCTTAACGGTTCGTCATCGGTCATTCGCCATTCGTCACTGGAGTAGATGATGCCATTTTTCGGACGCCGTCGTCCGTCCCCGACTGAGAAGACACAGGCGAAACCGGCGATTGAAACGCCGCCGGTTGCCGCCGCACCCCCGATCGCCCCGTTGACTAAGCCGAAGCGTGCGTTGCCGGTCATGCCCGGCCCGGCGGCCGGTGCGCGCTCGGTACAGGTGCCGGGCGGTACGCCCGCCGCGCCCCGCTCGTGGCCGATGGCGGGTGGTCAGAGCGCCTTCTCGACGCGCCCTGTGCCGCAGGCGGATGGCACGGCCGAGGGTGGACCGACAATCGGCATGGAAGGACCACCCGCATCACCGCTGGAAGAGGCGGTGCGTCGCGCTGTCGCCACAATCAAAGACCCCGAGATCGGTCGCACGATGGTCGAGCTGGGGATGATCAAAGAACTAACCGTGAGCGACCGCGTGGTACGGATTGGTGTCGAGTTAACCACGCCCGCCTGCCCCTTGAAAGACCAGATTAAGGAGGATGTGCGCTCAACGATCATGGCGGCTGCGCCGGAAGTCGAGCGGGTCGACATCCATCTGACCGCGCGGGTACGCGCCGCGAATACGCACGGGCGACCGGGCCTGGCGGGGGTGAAGAACACGATCGCCATCGCCTCCGGTAAGGGCGGTGTCGGCAAGTCCACCGTGACGGCGAATCTCGCGGTGGCGCTGGCGCTCGACGGTGCCAAGGTCGGCCTGCTCGACGCCGATGTTTATGGGCCGAGTATGCCGTTGATGCTCGATCTCCAGGGTCGGCAGCCGCGCGTGCGCTCCGTCCCGGCGACGATCCCGGGCGAGAAGGCGACCCAGCAGCTCCTGCCCCTTGAAGCGCACGGGATCAAGGTGATGAGCATCGGCTTCCTGGTGGACCCAGAGAAGCCCGTGATCTGGCGCGGCCCGATGGCCTCGCAACTGATCAACCAGTTCATCAACGACGTCGATTGGGGCGAACTCGATTACCTGCTGATCGACATGCCCCCCGGCACCGGTGACATCCACCTGACCCTGACGCAGCGTCTGCCCCTCTCCGGCGCGGTTGTTGTGACTACGCCGCAGGACGTGGCGTTGGCGGATGCCGTCAAAGGGTTGCAGATGTTCAAGGAAGTCCAGGTGCCGATCCTCGGCATCGTGGAGAATATGAGTTACTTCGTCTGCCCCGGTTGTGGCGAGAAGACGGCGGTTTTCGGCGAAGGTGGCGGCGAATGGGCGGCGGAGCGTTACGGCGTCCCGCTCCTCGGGCAGGTCCCGCTCGCGCGGGCGATCCGGGAAGGGGGCGATGCCGGACAGCCGATCGTGATCGCCGACGCGCACTCACCACAAGCGCAAGCTTTCCGCACAACCGCACAGGCGGTTGCCGGTCGCCTGAGCATCGAGGCCGCGTTGACCGGTGGCAAACGCTCCAGCGGCCCGCTGATCCAGATCAAGCGCAAGGGTGACTCCTAACGAGTGTGCC
>DATCMP010000571.1:0-2258 GCA_036563365.1 Thermomicrobiales bacterium | reverse complement strand
GCTTGATCCTCGCCCTGGCGTGTTCCATCCCGCGCGAGGACGCGCGCTTACGTGCTGGGGGCTGGCAGCAGACGATCGGGGTCGAGCTCCAGGGGAGCACGCTCGGGCTGGTCGGGCTGGGCAGGCAGGGCGAGGCGATGGTGCCGGTGGCGCACGCCTTCGGGATGGACGTCATCGCCTGGAGTCAGAACCTCACCGCCGAACAGGCGCGTCGGGCCGGTGTCGAAGCGGTCAGCAAGGAAGAGGTCTTGCGGCGGGCGGACTTTGTTAGCGTCCATTACAAGCTCGGCCCGCGCAGTATCGGCCTGATCGGCGCGGCGGAGTTGGCGCTGATGCGCCCGAGCGCCTTCCTGATCAATACCTCGCGCGGGCCGATCGTCGAGAGCGCCGCGCTACTGGCGGCGTTACACGACGGCAAGATCGCGGGCGCGGGCCTCGATGTCTACGACACCGAGCCGTTGCCCGCGAACGATCCATTCCGCAACGCCCCGCGCACCGTCCTCACGCCGCACCTCGGCTACGTCAGCGACCGGGCTTACCGCACCTTCTACCCGGAAGCGGTCGAGGACATCGCGGCGTTCCTGGCGGGGGCGCCGGTGCGGGTGCTGGGATAGTCGGGAGTCCGTGGTCCGTGGTCCGTGGTCCGTGGTCCGTAGTAGAAGCTTGTTGCTGGCGCATTGCTTTCACGGCACAGCCCAAATACTACGGACCACGGACCACGGACCACGGATTCCCCCCCTACCGATAATTGGTGAATTGCAACGGCACCGGGAAGTCGTCACTCTTCGCCTTCAATGCCTGGATGACATTTTGCAGGTCATCCTTGTTCTTCGCGGAGACGCGCACCGCATCACCCTGGATCTGCGGGTTGACCTTCTTGAATTCGCTGCGGATCTGCTTGCTGATCTGCTTCGCAAGGTCGTCGTTCAGGCCCTCTTTCAGCTTGATCGTCTGACGTACCCGGCCCCCGCTCGCCTCTTCGGCCTTCTGGTAGTCGAGGATCTTCAGCGACAGGCCGCGCCGGATCAGCTTGCTCTCCATGATATCCTTAAGGGTCGCGAGGGTCATATCGCTGGCGGTGTTGAAGCTGATCGTCTCCTTTTCCAGCGTGATCTGGCTCGCGGTATCCTTGAGATCGTAGCGTGTTTGCACCTCGCGGATTGTTTGATCGATCGCGTTCTTCAGCTCTTGGCGATCGAACTGGGAAACGACATCGAAAGAAAAGTCGGCCATTATCTCCTCCATTCGCGAGCTTATGGCTGGTGTCCGACGCGTCGGGTCAGTCCTGCACGCGGTGCGCCATCGTTGGCGCTGGCGAACCACGACGCCTATCATAGAAGTATATATAATGCTCCGGTGGCAAGTGGGCAAGGTATCGAGGGGGCGAGATTGGATATCCATGTCGTGGGGATGCGCTTCTGGAACGATCAACCGGCCGATGATGGTGCCGTACGGATCATCGATGAGGGGCGGCGGGTCTGTGAAGAGGTGATCGGCGGCCCGGTGACCTACGGCGAGCCCGAAATGAAGGATGAGGATCGCTCAACCGACCGCGTGACGAACCTCGGCACCCTGGGCGGTGCGATCGCCGAAGAGGTCGCCGCCGGGACACGCGCCGGGAAGCGGGTGGTGGCGCTGGGCAGCAACTGCACCACCTTGCCGGGGATCCTCGGCGGCTTGCAGGAAGCGCAGGGCGTCGATAGCCGCATCGGTCTGGTCTGGTTCGACGCGCATGGCGACTTCAACACGCCGCGCACCACGCTGAGCGGGATGCTCGGCGGGATGCCGGTAGCGGTGAGCGCGGGCCTCTGCTACGCGAACTGGCGTGAGGCGTCGCATCTGATCGCGCCGATCCCGACCGATCGGATCGTCATGGTCGATGTGCGGAATCTCGACGAGGCCGAGGAGCAGTTAATCAGGGCGACGGATGTCCAGATCGCGCGTATCGCCCCCGGCTTCGCCGGTGACCGCCCGCTCGATGAAGCGGTCGCCGAGCTAACCGCGCGCTGCGACGCGATCTACCTCCACATCGACTCGGATATCCTCGACGCCAGCCTGACCCCGAATCACGGGACCAAGGAGCCGAATGGCCCGAACGTGGCTGAGACGGTCGCGGCGATTCGCACCGTGCTCGACACGGGCAAGGTGATCGCGCTCGGCTTGGTGTCGGTGAATTCCGCTGGCGAAGGTGGTGACGTGAGCCTCGCCACGTCGCTCGATATGCTGCGTGGTAGCTTGGAAGGTTGGCGCGGCTAAGG
>DATCMP010000592.1:0-7161 GCA_036563365.1 Thermomicrobiales bacterium | reverse complement strand
CGCGCGCACCCTTCGGGGGGATGGCACGCCGACGGACGATGGCACCCTCCGCTGCCCGGTCTGCCGTAGCGCCGCGATGGTCGATCCGGCTATGGGGAGCGGCGCGGTGCCCTGCCCGGTCTGTCGCGCGGCAGACTTGCGCGAACAGATCCCCGCAGCCGCGCGCGGCCATTGCCCCGGTTGCCGCTCCGGTGTCCCCGAACCGGTGCAAGCGACGCAGTTGGTCCCCGGGATGTTGCTGCGCTGCCCCGCGTGCCGCGTCGGGGCGGTCGTGCAATACGCGCGACCTGGGAACCTGCTCCTCCCGGATATCTGGGCGCAGTGCGATAGCTGCGGCGCCGACTTCGACTATCACCTGCAAGGCGACAGGCTGACGCTCGCCGAGTTGCCCAACGGGCCGGGCCAGCTCGATCCCACGCTCCTGAATACCACCCTCACGCGCGGGGAGTGGCAGCGGCGCGCGGGTCGGGCCGCGCTGCTGTATCTGTGCCCGCAATGTGCGACCGAGATCGACGTCCACCCGGACGACGGGAGCGGTCGCACCCTCGAGTGGGTGGCGATGGACGGGCGACTTGACCGCGTGCCCGCGCCGTATCGGGGCCGCCGCTGCACGCCCCTGGAGCTCGATAAAGCCGCCGCGGGCCTCGCCGCCGATGACGGCACCCATGCCTGCCCGCGCTGTCGCGCGCAGTTCGATGAGGTGTCGCGTGATTACCTAGCCTTGCTCGTCGCGCCGCGCGATCCCCACGGCGTCGTGGCCCGCTTCGGCCACCAGGCGCACGCTACCGCCTTCTGGCGAGCGGTCGCCGCCGGGAAGCGCGATCCCGCGGCGGCCGGACTCATCTGCCCGGTCTGTACCGCCGAGCTGGCCCAGGCACCGGATGGTTCCTATCGCCTGGCGGCGTACGATCCGGCGCGCGATCCGTATGGCGTGGGCGCGAACTACGCCGGAACCGGGGGGGGACGTGGAACGCGTCTTGCGAGCGACGATTGGCGACGGATCGCCGCGGGGCAACCGCCAACGGCCGAAGCGCAACAATTACGCGAGGAGGCTGACCGGGAGTTCTGGCTGGCGCTGTGCGGCGGCGAGGTTTCCCTCGTCGACAGCGCGACCTATCCCGACCCTCTCGGTGAGACCGAAGCGGTCATCGTCGCGCTCGATGTCAGGCGGTACAGGCGCAACTGGGTCAGCTATCGCGACGTCGATACCGGCACGCTCTGGATCACCACGCGGCGATTGCGCTATCGAGGTGAGCGCGGCGATGTGGATATCCCGCTCGCGGCTATCCGGGGGTGGGCGACCGAGCGGTGGGACGGCGGCACGGCGAAGGAGCAGGATGTGGTGACGATCCGGGGGGTGGACGCCGATAAACAGGTGGCGTTCGGCATCCCGCCCGCGGCGCAGCGCATCGGCACAACCGTCGACGGCCTACCGCTCCAGGTGCGCCTCGATGCTGACCGATTCGTGGCGTTATGCAAGGCGCTACAAGAACAACGGACGTAGTAACCGAGTCCTTGCTGGGACCGGAGGGGAGGGCATGTGCTTCACGTCACCATCAAGCCGCATCGGTCCTTCCTGCGGGCGAATGCCGGCGCACAGAAGCTCTTCGTCATGCTCAAGGTGCTGCCCGCGCCCGAGGCGGCGCAGGTCCGGCCGCGCATCCATCTCGCCCTGGTCATCGATACGAGCGGCTCGATGCGCGAGCAGGCTCCGGGTACGACCGCCGAGATCGTACCGACCGCGCCGTTCACCCTCGACGGGAAGACCTATAACGCCACATTCGAGGGGGCGACGAAGCTCGATATCGCCGTGGAGGCGGCCCGGCGTCTCGTCGGGAGCGCCAACCTGCAACCCGAGGATACCGTCTCGATCATCCAATTCGACGACGAGGCGACGCTCGTCGCCGCGGGGCAGGTCGGCGCGGATCGCGAACGGTTGCTCGCGGGGATCGATAGCTTGGCGCGATTCAGCGGCGGCACGCAGATGGGCAAGGGGCTGCGTATCGCGGTCGAGTCCCTGGGGCGGGGGGACGATACCGCCCGCAAGGTCTTGCTCCTGACCGATGGCCGGACGGTCGATGAGCTCGATTGCCGCGACGCGGCGGGCGCGCTGGCGGAGTTGAACACCCCGATCATCGCGCTCGGGGTCGGCGAGGAGTACAACGAGGATCTCCTCAGCGACCTCTGTAGCGTCAGCCAGGGTCGCCCGTACGACTTCCGCGACATGACCGCGCTCCCCGAGATCGTCGAGGCGGAACTCGGCGCGGCGACCCGGCAGGTCGTCTCGGACGTGCGGCTCACGGTGCGGACGGTGCGCGATGCGCGCGTGGTGTCGGCGATGCGCGCCTACCCGAACCTGGCGGACATCGACCCCGCCGTGGAGCCGCTCGCGCTGGGTAACGTCGAGGCGGGGGATCACACCATCTTCATCCTGGAACTCGACCTCCCGGCGCGCCCGCCGGTGCGGGCGCGTTTGGCACAACTGGGCCTGACCTATCTGGTCCCGGCGCAGGGCTATCGCGGGGAGATCGCCCCCCAGGAGCTGGTCGTCGAATTCACCGAGGATGAGGCGCTTGCCGCCGCCGTGGACCCCGAGGTGATGGGCTACGTGCAACAGCGCAACGTGGATAATCTCGTGCGACAGGCTACCGTACAGGCCGAGACGAATCCCGAGCAGGCCGCGAGGACGCTCCAGGTCGCCCGCTCGATGACGCAGCGCCTCGGGAACGCCGGGATGACGATCGCCCTCGGCCAGGCGGTGGATGAGCTGCGCGGCAATGGGACGATCAAGGTCGGCACGGTGAAGACGATCAAGGTCGGCGCGCGCACCCAGACGATGAAAGCCGAAGGCCCGGACGCGATGCCGGACAATATCCCTTCCGAGGAGGAGATTCGCAAGATTACGGGCGCGTAGGCGTTCCACGATGAATAGTTGGGGCGACGGACCGTCGGCCGCGAAACAAGGGAGGATATGCTGTGGTAGCTTGCACTATTTGCGGGAAAGAGAATCCGGCGGGCGTCGAGTATTGCGAGGATTGCGGTGCCGCGCTGAATGCGACCGCTGGCGCGCCGCCCGCCGACAGCGGCACGCCCGAACCTTCCATGAGCGAGGTTGAGCCCCCCGCCCCGAGCGACGCGCCATTCAGCGCCGAGGCTGAGCTGATCGTACCACCTCTCACTTCACCGGATGCCGACGAGTCGACTCCACCACCCGTGATGCCGACGATCACGAACCCGCGCCTGGCGGTGAAGCGGTACGGTGTCGTGACGGCAGAGGAGATCCCGCTGCTGGGCGATCGGCTCGTGGTTGGGCGTTTCGACCCGGAGTCCGGCCCCGTCGATATCGATCTCTCGGGTGCCCCCGAAGCCGGTCAACTCTCGCGCCATCACGCCGAGCTCTACCGCGAGGCCGACGGCCAGTGGCATGTGAAAGATCTCGGCTCGACCAATGGCGTCTTCGTGAAACGGCCGGAAAGCAGCACCTTCGGCCCGCGGCTGACCACCCCGACCGCGCTCCATCCCGGGGACGAGGTCGCCTTCGGCAACGCTCGTTTCGTCTTCGTGGCGGACTAGCGTATGACTACGGGGCGCGATCCTGACAACGAGCCCGCCTCCGACGAGATGGCGGCAGCGGCATCGGATACCGATGCGGTGGCGGCGGTCGAGCCGCTCCCGGCACCACCGATCAGCGAGGCGGTGCTACCGGGGGAGGGTGCGACGACGGCGGCCCCGCAGGGAAACCCGCCGGAGGTGATCGCGCCCCCGCCGGAGCCCGCCTCCGGCGATGAAATGGCGCCGGAGTCCGCCCCCGAAGCCCCGCTAACACCCCCCGCCGTAGAGATCGCCGCCGCCGATCCTCTCACGACGATGTTGCCCTCGGTCGCCCCCGAGAGCGGCACCGCCGACCCGCCGACGCCTGCAACCCCGCCCGCCGAGCCCGCGATCGTCGCGGACATCGCGACGATCGCTGGCCCGCACGGATCGCCCGGCGATACCACCTACCTCGATGAGGTCGTCCTGCCCTCGGCGATCCTGTCTCCGCCTGCCCTGCCGGAAGGGACCGTGCTCGGCCCCGATGACGGCATACAGATCGAGCGCTTGCTCGATACGCGCGGGCGGCTGAACCGCTACAGCGCCCTGCTGCGGCAACGCGACGACACGCCAGTCCCGATCGAACTGCGGGAAGCGCCTGCCGATCACGCGGATTTGCAGCGCGAGGCCGAGGTGCTGGCTGAGGTGCGCTACGCCATGCTGCCGCAATTCATCACCACGTTCGAGCGGGATTCCCGTCGCTATCTCGCCCTCGAACTTCCCAGGGCGCAGGGGACGCTCGCCGACGCATTGGGCGGCGGGCTCACCGCGGAGCGAGCGGTCGCGGTCGTACTCCAGTTAACGCAGGCACTGCGGAAACTGCATGCCGCTGGTTGGGCGCTGCTCGGATTGCAGCCGGCGCACGTCATGCTCGGCGCTCCTCTATGCATCACTCGCCTCGGCACCGCCGCCCGCATCGGGCAAGATTCGGCGGGGGCGTTGAGTGTCGCGGGCTACTCTGCGCCGGAGGTAGCGCACCGGGCGAGCGTGACCGGCAAAGAAGACGTGTACACGCTTGGCGCGCTCTTGTATCGGGTGCTCGTCGGCGCACCCGTACCCGAGGGAGGGGCGGAACTCGCGGCCCTCGGCGCGCTGGTGCGTTTGCCAGGGGCACCGCAATTGCTCGACGCGGCGCTCGCACCGACGGAGGAACGGGTTGATCTCGACACCTTCTATCAGCACCTGTTGGCCTTTAAGGAGCGCTGCTCGCGGCGTCTGTTGGGGCTGGAAATAGCCCACGGCACGACCATCGGGCTGAACCGAACCCGCGTAGTGAATGAGGATGCCTACGCATGCGTCACCTGGTCGGTCGCGCACCATGACCGCACCGCGGCGCGTGCCCTCCTCTGTGCGGTTGATGGGATGGGGGGGATGGAGGCGGGCGAGGTGGCGAGCCGGGCCGCCGTCCGCGCCGTGCTCGATGGCGTCAGCAGTCGCACCAGCCTGGATGCCGCGCCGCCGGATCCGGTGACCCTGGTCCAGGCGGCGGCGCGGGCTGTCCATGAGGCGGCGCAAGGCCGGACGGTGGGGGCGACGATCACCTGCGCGATCGTGGATGATGGCGTGGTCACCCTGGCACACGTCGGCGACACGCGCGCCTATCTCCTGCGCGATGGCACGTTGACGCAACTCACGCACGATCACTCCCTGGTGGCGGCGATGGTCGCCAGCGGCGTGCTCACCAGTGAGGAAGCGCGCGGACATCCCGATAGCAACAAGGTGCTTCGCTCGCTCGGAGGCCAACGAGAACTCGGTGACGGCTACATCGACACGTTAGCGACGACGCAGCCCGAGCGGGAACTGCGACTGCGTGAGGGCGATCACCTCTTGCTCTGCTCCGATGGCGTCTGGGGGGTTGTTGACGACGATACGCTGCGCGACATCATACTCGATGCGCCTGGCCTCGCCTCGGCGGTCCCGGAGGTGCTGCGTCGCGTACTCGACGGTGGTGCTCCTGACAACGCGACGCTGATCGTCGCGCGGTGTATCCATGTCCCCACCGCTTAAGGGGCATTGGCTCCGCCCGCACCCTCCAGAGGCGGAGAGTGCCAACCGTGGCCGCCAAGCACCGCGAGCGTCGGGTTGATCGTATGGCGTCGCGCGCCCCCATCGCGACGAGCCCGCCAGCAATAATCACCGGTCCGACGCCGCCGCACCCTGCGGCGTGCCTCCCGGTTCGCTCGGATACGAAACGGTGATCCAAATGCCCACGGGCGGTGTGATTGAGTGTTTGTCCCTATCCTCGATTGCCCGCTGTAACGTATCTACCCTATGCCACAAGAGCAACCGAATGTAGAGCATGCTCCAAATAGCACAATGGTGCGGCACGCCCATCTCGATGCCCCCACGATGTGAGGTGCAAGAATCGCCATCGATGGTGATCGCATGGCCCCCCATGAACGCCCCTGCCGAGCTACTGGCCCTGCGCGTTTCGTATTCGAACCCCATATCGAGAGGACTGGGTGCCCCCTCCCATCAGCAGCAGATGAATTGTGGACGAGGGTGTGCTTGAGGATCAGAGTATTGAGCACCCCTGCAACGAGCGTCAGTGAACGAGACGGCGGGAAGCGACCATTGGGGTGCGGCTGAGAAGGCCATCCCGACCGCCCCATATCTTGAAGCCGTCTCGGACCGTGTGCTGGTGTGCCTGGCCGAGTACGTGACGAAGCCCCCCCTCTGCATCCGGCGGGTGCCTCGAATGTTGCTGTCACTCGGTCGGAGAGAAGTATGCGGGACTGACGGGTTATAGTTGCGTTGCGCGAGTCGGGCTACACTCAATCCGGTGAGCCGTTGATCGGCTCGCGCCACTACGTCGCCGCCAGGCGCATAGGAGGCATGGTTGAGATGACGATGTGCATCCCTGCGCCGGAGGATAATGGCGAGGCCGGGCCACCTATGTGGGATGCCGCTACCGTAGAGGATGGTGCGCCGATCGTACCGGGGGCAAATCCGAGCGAGCCGGACTACGCGGCCCAGCGCAACCAGGATAGCGCCGTTTCGGCCTCCGCCGCCGACGCCCTGTTCAGCGACGCTACCAGTCCGCCCGAGAGGAGCCCGAGCGGGGCGATGGAACGGACCGGCGGCATGGGAACCGATCCGTCGCTGGAACGGTCCCAGGAGCGCTTGCTTGCGCTGCACGAGGCGACGGTGCGTCTAGCCGCGCAGACTGACCCGGCGATCGCTCTTGAGACGGTCCTGCACAGCGCGGGGATGCTCCTGGGCGCGAGCAGCGCGACCTTCTACCGCTGGGACGCCGCCGCGAACCTCCTGCGTTGCGCCCGTAACTGGCAAGTACCGGTACACGATACTACCCCGGATCAGCGACCGGGCGAGGGCTTGGCGGGCCACGCCTTCCTCCTCCGCGCGCCGCTCCTCATCAATGACTATCCCGGCTGGTCGCAGGCGATGGCGAGTGGCCGGATCGCCGGCCTCCGCGCTGCGCTCGCGGTCCCACTGACCCGCGCCGGGCAGGTGCTCGGCGTGGTGGTGATGCGCGCCTACGACGAGACGGTCCAGTTCACCCCGGATGATGCCCGCCTGCTCACCCTTTTCGCCGATCAGGCCGCCGCC
>DATCMP010000586.1:0-3224 GCA_036563365.1 Thermomicrobiales bacterium | reverse complement strand
AAGCTGAGGCTGGAAACGGTGAGGAGCAGTGCACCCAGATCGAGCGTGGCGAGGACGACAACCGTCGGCAGTAAATTGGGCAGCAGATGGCGCAGCACGATCCAGGCGGGACTTGCCCCCGCGCCAACCGCTGCCTCGACGTACAACTGCTCGCGCAGGGAGAGGATCGCCGCACGGAAGATCCGCGCCTGGCCGACCCAGCCCGCGCCGATCAGCGCAATCAGCAGACTCCGCGTGCCGGGGCCGAGGACGCCGAGGATCGCCAGCGTGAGCAGGAGGCTCGGCAGGGCCAGCAACACCGTCAGGATCGTCGAGATCAGCAGATCCAGGCGACCGCCGACGTAACCAGACAGGACGCCCACCAGCAGCGCGATGACGACGGTGCCGAACGTCCCGGCGAGGGTCAGGAGCAGGGTCGCCCGCCCGCCATAAAGGAGGCGGCTGAGTTGATCGCGCCCGAGTTGATCGGTCCCGAGCGGGTGGGCCGCGCTCGGGCCGGTGAGCGCGACCGACATGTCGAGGGTGTCGGGATCATAGGGCGCGAGAGCCGGCGCGAGCAGCGCCGCCAGGATGATCAGCAGCAACACCACACCGGGGATCAGCGCCGACCGCAGGTGGCGCGTGCGCGCCCAGTTGGGGAGCGGCAGCCGTACCGCGCGGCGTTGGAATGTCGGGGTTAAGGGCCGTGCCGTATCGCCGATCGTCATGATCCCCTCCCAGTGCTCGCACCCAGGCGGATGCGCGGATCGAGCAGGCCGTAGCTCAGGTCGGTCAGCAGATTAACGATGATGAAGGAGACACCGGCCAGCAGGACATACGCCCCGATCACCGGGAGATCGCGCCCCGAAATGGCGGCGATCAGTGCGCTGCCCATCCCCGGCCAGGAGAAGATTGCCTCGATCACGATCGCGCCCGCCAGTAGCTGACCGAAACGCAGCCCGAGCAAGGTGATGATCGGCAGGATCGCGTTCGGCAGGGCGTGTCGCAGGACGACGCCCATCTGCCGCAGTCCTTTGGCGCGGGCGGTCCGCACGTAATCCTGCCGCCAGACCTCGATCACCGCGGCGCGGGTGAGACGCATCAGCCCGGCTGCCGGGCTACACGAGAGTGCCACAACCGGCAAAATGAGATAGCGTGCGCCACCGTATCCGGCGACCGGCAGCAACCGAGCGCGCTCAGCGACGACCGTGATCAGCAGCAGCGCCAGCCAGAATGACGGGATCGCGGCCAGCAGGAGACTGATCGAGCGCCCGGCCACGTCGAGCGGTGAATTTGCCGTCAGCCCGAAAACGATCCCCATCCCGATCCCGACGATGGTGGTGACGATGAAGGCCGTCAGCCCCAGCCGCAGCGTCGGTTCCAAACGCTCGCTGATGATCTCGCGCACCGGGCGTTGCGACAGGAACGAGCGTCCGAGATCGCCGCGCGTCAGGCCACCGATCCAGCGTGCGTAGCGGATGACGAGCGGTTGGTCGAGGCCGAGTTGCTTGCGATAGGCGGCGATTGCTTCAGGTGTTGGTTCTTGGCCGCCCTGTCGTAGCGCCGCCTCGGCCGGGTCGCCGCGCGCCGCTGTGGTGAGCATGAAGGCCACGAAGGTGAGGAGGAGGAGGGTCGGCACGGCTGTCGCCACACGCCCCAAAAGATAACGTCCCATCGATCTCTCGTCTCTCTGTAATCCTATCGCGCTGTGCCAGGTGGGGTAGCGCCAAGGCAACGCCATACCCTGCTGCGTCTAGAGCGCAGTGGCGCAATCGCTGTACCGTTTCAGTTCGGGCTAGCTGGTGCTAGTGCTCAGTGGTAGCGACAGCCGCATATACGCGGCCAACGTCCGTGCGCGGAGAGCGCCGTGGCCGCATGGGGATCGATCATGTTGGGGTGGTTCACCGGTCTACCTCCGTGCTCGCAGCTTCTAGCGCAATCTGCGAGTAGGGGCTACTAGCGTCGATTACGAGTCTTTCGCCACCAACGTACCGGGCTGGCGGCGGAAGTAGAGGAGCGGCGAATCTTCGGACGAAGCGCCGAGCGATGCTGCCAGCACCTCGCCGACGAAGATCGTGTAGCTTTCCCCTGGATGGCGTGCCACGACGCGGCAATCGACCCAGGCTAACGCCTCGGGGAAGATCGGCAGGCCGCTCTCGGGCGCGGGCTCCGTGTCGAGCCCAGCGAATCGGTCCGCATCGAAGGTACGGTCGATCCCGGCAAAGCGCTCGAAGAGTGGCGTCTGGGCGCTGCTGAGGATGCTGACGGTGAAGACACCGCTTTCGTCGATCAGATTGTGCGAACGACTCGTGCGTCCGGCGCTGACCATCACTAACGGCGGCTCACTGGACAGCGAGCAGAACGAGCCAACGACCATCCCATGCGCCTTCGTTTCGTCACGCGAGGTAAGCACGGCGACACCGCTCGGCCAGCGGCGGAAAACTTCGCGGAAAAGATCGGCGGAAACAGTCATCGTACCCTGCTCTTCTGTGCGGCTCGGCGGGTTGCCGATCGCCGGTAGTGTTCGTTGGGAGACAGGCTGGCACATTGGCGGTTTGCACAGCCTGCCTATGATAACCTCGCGTACGCCGATCTTATTCCGATGCCATGTTCTCGTTATCCGCAGCCGTTGCAGCCCCTTGCCAGCCGTTACTCCGCGACCGGCGGCACGCTCTCCCCGATCGTCTGCATCAGGCGGTTGGCCCAGGCAAAGACGGCGGCAGCATTGTTGATGTCGAGGATCTGCGCGTCGGTGAAACCGGCGTCGCGGAGCGGCTGCAGATCGGCAGCGGTGAGCCCCGCCGGGTCACGCGTCAGCTTAACGCTGTAGTCGATGATGGCCCGCTCGTGCTCCGGCTGCTCCGCTTCGACCCCTTGGTTAAGGAGGCGATCGACCAGGGCTGCGTCTTTGCTAATCTGAGCGTGCGCCCGCGCATGGACCGAGGCACAGAAGACGCAGCCGTTGATCCGCGACGTGGCGACCGCCGCCAACTCGCGATCGGCCCGGGCCGCGCCGCCGCGACCGGCCATGATCTCGTTGAAGAGGAGCGTCCGCTCGCGCAGCGCCGGGACATCGTGCGCCAGGGTCGCGTAATAGGCGCGATTCTTCGGGTTCGGGGCAACCTTCTGAACCAGCGCGGCTTGCTCCTCGGTCGGGCCGACCTCATCAACCGTCTCGACCCAAGGCTTCCAGGTGACGAAGTCGCGGGTGAATTGCAGCTTCTCGGTGCTCATGCTCCCTCCCC
>DATCMP010000580.1:0-3080 GCA_036563365.1 Thermomicrobiales bacterium | reverse complement strand
AATATATAAGGCACCGCCTCACGAACGGATCTAACCCGCGCAGGCGGGTTTCGTGGCGCGTGAGCGCCCCCAGGCGCGGTTTCAACCGTCTGCCTCTCCCACGTCAACGTTCGCTACCTATCCGCAACCTCACCGGAACGCCAGGCATCCCATCCCGACCGCCTTGACAAAACCCCTGACAACAGCCATATTCGCGCGTGCAGACAATTGAAGATGTCGGGCGGGCAAGAGGTGTTGCCCGTGGGGTGGTGTGTGTCCCGACGGTGTGCCCTGATCCGGTCTGTGGGGTGCCCGATGGAGTTGTCCGGTGCCTGCGCTGTACGTGGTTTTCGGCTGGTTAATGATCGTATTTCGTGCGTGATGAGGGGCGAGTGATGCGGCGTTGGTGGTTGGTACGGGTTCTCGCGGTGGTGGCCTGTCTGATGACATTGGGCGGCGGGTTACCGGCCCCTGCCGCCGCTTCCACCGGGTGGGAGTGGGTCGGGCTCGGCGCGCCGCCGGTCCTCTATGAGAATGATGAGCAGGTCCAGACGTTCGTCGCGCCACCGGCACAGGCTGCTGTGGTGCGGGCGCAGGCGGCGACGATCACGGTGGAGTACGAGGGCTTCCCGCCCGAGGCGCAGGCGTCGTTCCAGTATGCGGTCGATATCTGGCAATCGCTCCTCGTCGCGCCGTTGCCGATTCGGATCCGCGCGACCTGGACCCAGCTGGGCCAGGGGGTGTTGGGTGGGGCGGGGCCGACGGGGCTCTACCGCAACAGCACGACCAATACGTGGTATCCCCCGGCGCTGGCGAAACAACTGATGAAGAACGACCCGCGCCCGACCTCGCCGGACATCTTCGCGCAGTTCACGAGCAGCGGCGTGGCATGGTATTTCGGCAACGGGCAGACCCCGGCTGGGCAATACAACTTCACCACGGTGGTCCTGCACGAACTCGGACACGGGCTGGGGATCTCCGACAGCTTCGATGTCGCGGATGGCGCGGGGGCATGGGGCGAAGATGGCTACCCGATTATCTTCGATCGCGCGGTGATCGACGCGAGCGGCGCGAGCCTGCTCGACACGGCGCGTTATGCGAACCCCTCGGGGACGCTGGCGGAGGTCTTGCAGGGCGGGCAACTTTACTTCAACGGTCCGGCGGCGACCGCGGCGAACGGCGGCAGCGCCGCGCGCCTCTTCGCGCCGAATCCGTTCCAGCGCGGGTCGAGTGTCGCCCACCTGGATGACGCGACCTATCCCCCCGGCACACCGAACTCGCTGATGACCTCGCGGCTGAGTCGTGGCGAGACGAACTATAATCCCGGCCCGATCGCGCTGGGGGTCCTGGCCGACATCGGCTGGGGCGTCACAAATGCCCCGCCGCCGCAGCCGACCGCGCAGCCTTCCGTGTCGCCGTCATCGTCGCCGAGCGCCGGATCGCGCTGCTTCGCGGAGACCAACCAGTGCATCGGCGGGGCGTTCCTGGCGTATTGGGACGCGCATGGTGGCCTGCCGATCAACGGCTACCCGCTGACCGGTGAGCGGGTCGAGAAGCTGGAGGATGGTAAGTCGTACACGGTGCAGTGGTTCGAGCGGGTGCGGATGGAGCTCCACCCGGAGAACCCCGCGCCGAACAACGTCCTGCTGGGCCAGTTCGGGCGGCTGATCCACCCGCTCGATCCACCGGTGGCGCAGAAGCCGGGGATGAGCTTCTTCCCGCAGACCGGCCATAACATGCCGCTCGATTTCTTCGACTTCTGGACCAACAACGGCGGCGTCTCGCAGTTCGGCTTCCCGCTGACCGAGGAGTTCACCGAGAAGCTGGAAGACGGCAAGTCGTACACCGTGCAGTACACCGAGCGGGCGCGCTTCGAGCGGCACCCGGAGAACGGCTTGCTCAACACGATCCTCCTCGGGCAGTTCGGGCGGCGCTTGCTGAACAGCGGCGGGGCGAGTCCCGCGCCATCAGCCACACCCGCGCCATCGGGTAGCCCGGCACCATCGAGCAGCCCGGCCCCGCGTCCGGGGGCGCAGATCACGATCTCGCCCCAGCAGGGGCCGAACGGGGCGCTGTTCGTGGTGACGGGCGTCGGCTTCGCGCCGAACACGACGTATTACATCCGCGTCGCCTCGCCGGATGGGCAGCGACAGATCAACTTCGACGACGCGACGATGAAGAGCGATGAGGACGGGATCGTGTTGGCCGGGTTCAGCTTCGAGGCGGCGACCCCGGCCGGTGACTATGTGGCGAGCGTCGCGACCGCCGCGACCGGTGGCACGGTCATCGCCACGACCCAGTTCAACCTGACCGGGCCGAACGGGGCCAAGCCGGGGCCATCGGTCGTGATCACCCCGTCCCAGGCGAAGGGCGGCGCGACGTTCATCCTGACCGGCACCGGCTTCGCGCCGAATACAGGCTACACCTTGCGGGTGCAGTCGGAGGATCGCAAGCTGACGATCAACTTCAACAACAGCGAGCTCAAATCGGACGCCGATGGAGTGATCCTCACCGGGTTCACCCTGGCCTCGGGCCGACCCGCCGGCGTCTACATCGCCGAGGTCGTGTCGAAGGGCGCGAATCCGGCGGTGGTCGCCGGGGTGAAGTTCACCCTGCTGGCGGCGAGCGCCTTGGTGCCGCAAGCGTCGGGGCCGGAACTGATCGGGTGGCTGGTGCCGTTCGGTGCGCTGGTGGTGCGGTAGGGGCTCTGCCGCAGCGCCGAAAGTGTTTCGGGCGTCCCGCTCTCTATGGAGGGCGGGGCGCTTTTGTGTGTGGCGGGTGGACCTCACCCCCGGCCCCTCCCCGACGCGGGGAGGGGTGTCTTGTTGGGGAGGCGATGGGCGGTTGGTTGAGGTGGGAGTGGTTGACCCCTCCCCCCGGCCCCTCCCCTGAAGGGAGAGGGGTGACTTGTTGCGAGAGTGGTTGGTGTTTGAGTAGGGATATGGGTTGATCCATAGCGTGTTCAACACGTTGCTCGGAGGTGAGGGCTTGAAGTTGCGACACAGAGCGTTGTTGGCGGTACAGGGCTATACAAGAAAGCCACCGCACATTAACGAGGCACCCCTCCCTCTTCAGGGGAGGGGCCGGGGGAGGGGTTTCAC
>DATCMP010000579.1:0-6445 GCA_036563365.1 Thermomicrobiales bacterium | reverse complement strand
CACCGTTCAACCCCTCACGACTCACGACTCACGACTCACAACTACTCGTTTCCTACCAGCCGCGTGGGGCCATCAGATTCGCGGCGGGAATGCTGCTAATCTCAAGACCCTTCATCGGGTCGCCGAGACCCTTGCTCGCTTCGGCGATCAGGGCGGCGTCGCGGAAGTTCGTCGTCGCCAACACGATGGCGCGGGCGGTCTTGAACGGATCGGCCGACTTGAAGATGCCGGAGCCGACAAAAACCCCTTCCGCGCCGAGTTGCATCACCAGCGCCGCATCGGCGGGGGTGGCGACGCCGCCCGCGCAGAAGAGGACGACCGGCAGCGAGCCAGCCGCTGCAACCTCGCGCACCAGTTCGTAAGGCGCGCCGAGTTCCTTGGCGTAGGTCATCAACTCTTCGCGCGGGGCATGCTGAAGGCGACGGATGCCATCGGTGATCTCGCGCAGGTGGCGCACCGCCTCGACGATGTTGCCGGTGCCGGGCTCACCCTTCGAGCGGATCATCGCCGCGCCCTCGCCGATCCGGCGCAGCGCCTCGCCGAGATCTTTCGCGCCGCAGACAAACGGAATCTTGAAGGCGTGCTTCTCGATATGATACCGATCGTCGGCCGGCGTGAGGACTTCGCTCTCATCGATGTAGTCGATGTCGAGCGATTCGAGGATCTGCGCCTCGACGAAGTGGCCGATCCGCGCCTTCGCCATCACTGGGATCGACACGGACTCCTTAATCGCCGCGACCAGCTCCGGCGGGCTCATCCGCGCGACGCCGCCCTCCTTGCGAATATCGGAGGGGACACGCTCCAACGCCATCACCGCGACCGCACCGGCCTCTTCGGCCAACTTGGCCTGCTCGGGCGTGACCACATCCATGATCACCCCGCCCTTGAGCATCTGCGCGAGGCCCTTCTTCGTGATCCAGGTCGATTTCTCGGCGTCGCCGTTGGCATGTCCGTTCGTGTAGGTGCCGGTGCCATCGATCGTTTGCATCGCTCAGGGGCCCTCCTACTTCAGCGTTTCCCCGCGGCGCAGGGCGCGCATTCGCGCCCATCGCCGAAGGTGGGGTCACACCCATATCGCTCGATACGTTCAGTGTAGGGCGCTGCACGGCGACCGGGGAGGGACAATCCGGGGCAAAAACGAGGGGACACGAACGAGGATACCGGTAAGGGGGGGGTCCTCGCATATGGACGGGCATGGACCAGCGTTCGCTTATACGGCACCCACCGCTAGCGACGCGCGGATCGGCTCAACCGGATACTCGGCCTGCCAGGCGTCGAAGCCGCCGCGTAGCGCCGCCGCCTCGAAACCCAAGGCCCGCAGTTCACGCGCCGCACGGGCGCTCGTTTCCTCGTTCAGTCAAGTACAGTAGGTCACGATCGGGCGATGCTCGCGCTGCCGATCGGCCCAGGCGGTGAGCTGTTCGGGCGGTACGCGCAGATCGCCGGGGATATGTGTATCAGCGTGCAGATACGTCGACCGACTCCGGAGATCGATAACGAGCGGCGGATCGTCACCGGCGAGTTGTGCGCTGAGTTCGGCAGGGGTAACGCGCGGAATCTGCTCGGTTTGCTGCCCGAAGAGGCCGCCGGGGGTGCTCTCGCGTTCCTCAGCCAGCGTCTCGCGTTCCACCGCCCGCCCGTACCAGGCGGCGAGCGGCGTCGCCGAGGAGCCGTGGGCCACGACCGAGACGAGGACGACCAGCCCGATAATCGCCAGCAGCCCCTCGGACCCCGGCACCCCCTCGGCCACCAGCAACAGGGCGAAGAGGAGCGAATTGAGCCCGCGCGGGCCGAACCAGCCGACGAAGGCGCGGGCTCGACCGCTGATCCTGGCCGGGAGCAGGACGAGGCTGATCGCTAATGGCCGTGCGACGAAGATGACGATCGCCGCCAGGATGAAGGTCGCCACGATCGGGATCGTGCCGATCAGCGTCGAGAGGAGCGCGCCGAAAAGGATAAAGGCGAGGAGCATCGCCATCTCGGCGGTCGTCTCGCCATATTCGAGGAAACAATCGCAGAGGTTGTTGTTGAGGACCACCACCGCGATCCCGGCGGCGAACGCGGCCAGGAAACCATCGCCACCGACCGCTGTGCCGCCGAAATAGGCCGCGAGGACCAGCCCCAGGCCGTAGAGCGCCTGATACTCGCGCCGGATCCCCATCGCCGCATCGACGCGCTCCATCGCCCAGGAGCCGATACCGCCGATGATGAAGCCGACGACCGGACCGATAATCAGGATTCGCGCCAGGAAGAGCGCCCAGTCGCCGGCCCCGCCGACCTCCGCCCGCGCCACAGCCGCCAGCACCAGCACGATCGGCAGGACGACGATATCGTTCATCCCCGCTTCGAGGGTCAGCACGCGCCGCACCGCCACCGGCACGCGCTCGTCGCGCACGACATCGCGCAGGACGACCGGGTCGGTCGAGGCGAGGATCGCGCCGAGCAAGAGGGCCGGGATCAGGCCGAGCCCGAGGAGCCACGTAGCGGCACCCGCGACGATCCCGATCACCATCAGCGTACCCGGTCCGAGGATCAGGATCGGGACGAGCCAGGCGCGTCGCCCTTCATCGAAGCGCAGCCGTACCGCGTCGAGGAAGAGAACCAGGGCCAGACTGAGCACCGCGATCGCTTCCAGCACCTTGTCGTGAACGCCGACGTTCAGCACGCCGAAGCCGCGCGGGCCAAGCAGCAGGCCGAGCCCAAGGAAGATCATCGGGAACGAGAGGGGGACGCGCTCGACAAAGCCGGAGGCGAGCGCGGAAACGATCAGGACGACGGCGATCAGGGCGAAAGCCGTCAAGAGATCGGGCATTCAGTTCTCCTTGGCACGAGGCAACGAGTATCTTCTTGCCACAACGATCGGCACGCCCGCTTATTTCCGTCAGCGGCAGCAAACTGCGGCTCGCAGCGGTACTCGCTCAACGCGTGGCCGTACCGGTCTCCGTCAGGACAGCGCGCATCGCCTCACCCAGGCGACGCACACCCTCCTCGATCAGCGGCGGTGGTTGCGCGGCGAAGTTGAGCGCGATGAACGGCTGATCGCCCCCATCGGGGAAATAGGCTCCACCGGGCGCCACGACCACCCCACGCACCAGCGCCGCAGCATAGAGGGCCAACGCGGAGATCCCATCGGGCAATCGGATCCAGAGATAGACACCGCCATCCGGGACGGTCCACCGCGCGCCGGGGGGCAGATGCCGCTCCAGCGCCACCAGCATCGCGTCACGCCGTTCGCGGCACCGCCGACTGACGCCGAGGACATACGAGCGGAGACGGCGACTTTCGAGGCAACGGTGGATCGCCCGCTGCACCAGCGAACCGGAGGCGCGATCGCTCGCCTGCTTGGCGAAGACGATCCGCCGCCGGTGCTCGCCCGAGGTGAGGACGTAGCCGAGGCGCAGGCCGGGCAGCATCACCTTGGAGAAGCTGCTGATGTAGATCACGCCCGCGCCGCCCGGCAGCGCTTTCAGGCGCGGGGCGGGCGCGCCGCCATAGCGGAGTTCGCCGTAGGCATCCTCTTCCATGATCGGTAGATCGTGTTCGTTGGCGAGGGCCAACAGGGCGTGACGACGCGGGATACTCATCGTGATCCCAGTTGGGTTGTGCGAGTTGGGGATCGTGAGCAGCAGACGCGGGCGATACTGCGCGACCAGCGGCGCGAGGCGCGAGGGATCCATCCCTTCCTCATCGAGCGGCACGCCGATCAGTCGCACGCCGTTCGCCTCGCAAGCATCGAGAATACCGAGATAGGTCGGGCTTTCCGCCACGACGTAATCCCCCGGTGTGGTCAGGGCGCGCAGGGTCAGGTCGATCGCCTGCTGCGCGCCGGAGGTGACGATGATCTCATCGGGCGTGGCGGGCAGCCCGAGCCCGAGCAGATGGCGGGCAATCGCCGCGCGCAACGGGCCATAGCCTTCGGTCGCCTCGTAGCCGAGCGCCTCGGCCCCTTCCTCGCGCAGCGTGGCGTTGAGGGCACGCTGCAACTCGCTGACCGGGAAGAGATCGGCGGCGGGCGCACCGAGGATAAAGGAGATCTGATCGGGGCGGCGGTCGGGGCGCAGCGCCTCGCGCAAGACCTGTCGCGCGGTGATCGCCTCGCGGGTGACGATCGGCTCGCGGTGGCCCGAAACCCACGGCGTCGCCGTTGTCGGCTCATTCGTTGTAGGCACTATCCATGGCTCCGCAACGAACGTCCCCTGCCCGACGCGCGCTTCGAGCAACCCTTCCGCCGTCAGTTCGGCGTAGGCTTCCTCGACCGTGTGCCGCCCGACCCGCAACTCACTCGCTAACGTCCTGATCGCCGGTAACCGCTCGCCGGGGCGCAAATCGCCCGCCGCAACCCGATCGCGCAGGATACCCGCGATACGCCGATATTGCGGCGTGATGGGCAATGCCTGTGCGCCCTCGTCCTGCCCTTTCACAACCCCTATCGCCCCCTTTCGATACGTGACAGTGTAGCATCGTCTCGGCGAGGCAGGCGGCGACCAAAAAGAAGGCGGCGACCATCTGGTCGCCGCCCCTTTCGGTTATCTGTTCCGCAGGGTATTTGTGGGGGGAACGGCGAGGACGATAATAGCGACCCGCTGAAAGCCGCACTGACTATTCCGTCTCTCTCCTGGCCCACTCGCCCACTGTTCCACTACGCCCGTCAAATCGGCCGATTAACGTGGAGGTGCGTCTGGAGCGCGTACATCGACAGGCCCAGGAACGCCACCAACCCGAAGTAGGCCAGCGAGACGATCAGGCGTTGGCGCGGGGTCGCCTCGTAGTAGGCGCGATCGGCATCACTCTTCTGCCAGCGGTTGAAGACCTCCATCCCGCCGATGATCAGGATGAAGCCGAGGACCAGGCTGTGGACGCGCAGGAAGAGGAGCAAGAGCAGCACGAGGCCGATCAGCCAACCCCAGGGAGAAATCGCCGCCATCGCGCGCCCGCCATCGAGCGGGCTAACCGGGAGCAGATTGAACAGATTCAGGTATAAGCCCGAGTAGGCCAACGCCAGGAAGATCGGCGCGCCCGTCACCTGCCAGATCAGCAAGCTGCCGAGCGCCCCGAGGCTGCCGAGGATCGGCCCACCGAGCGCCATCTGCGCCTCGGCGAAGACATTCTTCGGCATCTCGCGCATCCCGATCACCGCGCCCATCATCGGGATGAAGACAACCGGCGTCGTCTTGATCCCTTGCATCCGCATCACCGCGGCATGTCCCATCTCGTGGATGAAGAGCAGCACGATGAACCCGGCAGCGAACTGCCAGCCGAAGAAGAGCGCGTAGGCCCAGAGACTGACGAGCATCGAGCCGAACGTGGTAAACGCCTTGAACTTGAAGATAACCGCCAGCCACTTCAGCTTCGACAGCCCGAGCAGCAGGAGCGGCCAGGTACGGGCTAACCAGCGAGCAACGGCGGATTGCCGCCAGCCGCCCTCGCCGGAGCCGTTTCCACCAGCGACCGGGCGGGCAGAGGGATCGCCCGGTGCGCCGTACCAGCCATCAGGACCGGCAGTCGAGGAAGCGTTGCCATTGCCGCCTTGCCACTCCCAAGTCTGCGCGGGATAACCTGCGGTGGCAGGGACGAATCGGGGGATCGGTGATTGGCCCGGTACGTTGGTGGCAGCGACTTCTGGCACAGGCGTGACCGTGAACGGTACGTCGATCACCGGCTCATCCTGGCGCGGCGCAGCGTCGTCGGCGGGGAAGGGGCGATAGGTGTACGTTTCGTCGCGGTTGGCATCACGGTCGGGGGGAGAAGTATGAGCAGGGGGGAGATTGCGGGGCTTATCGTCCATCTGGATGGTGCTTTCGCTTACGAAGGTTCAACGGGTTGTATCAAGGAACCCGACAAGGTTAAGTATAACCGATCACGGCGACGCTCACCGTCGAAGAGCGCGATACTCTGCTATCTTTACGTCTAAACGAGGGTTCCGGTGTCAATGCCGCCCGATAGGGACAAATGAGCGAGAGCGGACCGCAGACAGACGACGAAGCGGGGGTGACACCAGCGGCGGATAAGATGCCGGTCGCGGTGCCACCGACCTGGCGGGCGATCCTGCGCGAACTTGCGGTGCGCCCGAGCAAAGGGAAGGGCCAGAACTTCCTGACCGATCAGGCGATCGTGGCCCGGATCGCCGATGCGGCGGCGCTCGCGCCCGGCGCGATCGTGGTCGAAGTCGGGCCGGGCCTGGGGATCCTCACGGCGGAACTGCTGACACGGATCGGGGCCGAGGGTCGACTGATCGCGGTCGAACTCGATCGCCGCCTGGCGGCCTACATCCGCGAGGAGTTCGCCGCGGCCACGGCGCTCACCGTGGTCGAGGGCGACATCCTGCGTCAGTCGCCCGCAGCATTACTCGCGGCGGTGCCGGACGACGCACCCTATACCCTCGTCGCGAATCTGCCCTACAACATCACCTCGGCGGTTTTGCGCCACTTCCTCGATGACCCGCGCC
>DATCMP010000577.1:0-7288 GCA_036563365.1 Thermomicrobiales bacterium | reverse complement strand
GGATCGTGGCGGCGGCGTTGGTGACGGTCGGCTGGTTGTCCCTCCTGCTCGGCCTGCGCGATGGCGAGATCGACCGTTTCCTGCTCGTGCTTGCGCTGCCCGGCCTGTGCGGCACCCTGGCACTCGCTTGGTGGGGCGGGCGGGTGGCCTCGTGGCGACAGGCGCGACGCGACTTCGTTGACATCGCGCCGCTGGCGCTGCCGATCCTCGGCGCGACACCGCTGCTGCTCGGCGTGCAGTACGGGCAGTCGGACCTGGCGCTGCTCCTGCTGACCACGGGGTCTCTGCTGGCGCATCGGCGGCGGCGTGACCTCCTAGCGGGGGTGGCACTCGGTGTGGCGGCGGCGGTCAAGCCGACGCTGGCCCTCTACGGCCTCTTCTACCTGCGGAAAGGGTGCTGGACGACGCTGATTACCGCCGCGATCACCGGCGCGGTGGTCGGTTTCGTCCCGTTCGCCTTCCTGGGCGATGGGGCGGTGGGCGATTGGCTGGCGATCTCGCGCTATTTCGGCGCTGGCGATTACCTTGCCTATCCCACGAACGCCTCGCTGCGCGGGGTGTTACTCCGCGCGTTCGTCGGTGGCCCGCAACACCCAGCCCTCTTCGTCAGTCCGGTGCTGGCCGGTAGCCTGTGGATTCTCCTGGCGGGCGCGGCGCTCGTCGTGTGGTGGCGGCGGGTGCCCGCCCGCCGCGAGGCAGCGAACGCGACGCTGGAGTGGTCCCTGACCGTCGCCGTTATCCTCTTCGCCGCGCCGCTGAGCGAGGATATTCACTTCGTGGGCCTCCTGCTGCCGCTGGCCTTCCTGGCGGATCGGATCGCGCGTGGGCAGGCGACGGTGCGGTGGCGTGCGGGGGCGCTCGTCGCGTGCCTCGTTTTCATCTTGCCGCTGGTCGATCTCGGCGAGCGGCTGGGTGGTGGCGAACTCGCGCGTCTATTCACGAGCGCCATCTACCTCTGCGGGCTGATCGGCGTCGGCCTGGCGTTGGGGACGTTATCGCATAGCGTGGCGGCGACGGAGGCGCGGCTGGCCTCACCAACGGTCGTCACGATCGCGCGGTCGGAACGGGCCGCTCCGGCCAATCACCCCGCCTATCGCGCCACAGAGTGAGCCGACGATCAGCACATTCAGGCACGCCAGGATGACCACGAAGACGATGATGAACCCCACGAGACCGGCCGGGGCCGCTGTGCCGAGCTGGCGCTGCATCTGCTCGAAACCGCTCGGGAGGCTGAACAGCGCGAAGACCATGCCCACTACCGTGTCGATCGCCGCCACGGCGATCCCCGCCCAGACGCCGTTCGCGATCGTCGCGTAGCGCCCCGCCAGCAACCCGGCCCCGATATAGAAGAACGGACTCAGGCAGGAGAGGAGCGAGACGTTCGTGCCGCTCAATCGCCCGAAGACGAGGCCGAAGCCCTGGATCAGGATGAGGATGCCGCCGCAGAGGGCCACGATTTCGAGGAGGCCCATCGGTGCTGACGGAGCGGTGCGGTTATGCGGGGTGATCTCTGCCTGCTGCATCGCCTTTTCCTTCATGAACGGTCCACATGAACAGTTCGACATTTGCAGTACAGCACACCTGCGCGTCACCACCTATGAACCGATCGTACCGCTCGCTCGCTCCATTGGTCCCGCCGTCCTCTTGACGCCGCAGCGGGGAGGTGCTAACATGTACGTACAGTTTCTTGGTGCGGTAGCCCGAGGTGTTTCGATGCTCCGGGCGGATCGGGTGGCGCGGGGGTATGCTCACAATCCTCCCGCGAACCGTATCGGGTGTGTGCGGTGACGCCGCCCTGATGTGGTCGAGTGGTCAGCCCTTCGCGGGCCAGCCGCTCCAGCCCCGGTCGAACCCCACCCGGAGATGGCGAGAGCGCCGATGGCCCGCAAGGGTCGTCGGCGTTCGGCGTTAATCGGCATATCCTGACAAGGCCATGCTTTCGTGGTATGGTACATGGAGAAAAAATTGGCATAAATTCTGTAGCTAACCATGTTGAAGGAGCGTGCCAGATGGTTTCGATAAAGGCCAAAATTGCCGAAGGTGGTAGGATTGTTATTCCTGCCGAGTATCGGAAGGCGTTGGGTTTGCATGTTGGCGACGAGGTTATCTTGAGCCTTGATGACGACCAGTTACGAATATATACGATTGACGCGGCGATTCGCCGAGCACAAGATCTCGTCAGCCAATATGTCGCTCCAGAGCGGTCGTTGGTCGACGAATTGATCACTGAGCGGCGTGCCGAGGCAGAGCGTGAGTATTAATGTACTCGACGCTTCGGCGCTCATGGCGCTGCTGAAGCGAGAACCGGGAGCTGAGCAAACTGCCGCAGCGATTCGTCGTGGAGCGGCAATGAGCACGGTGAACATCTCTGAAGTTGTGGCAAAGTTGCTCGAGTCCGATCTTGCGCCCAACATCGTCCGCACCATGCTTGACGAACTGAAAATTGAGTCGATTCCTTTCGATAATGAGCTTGCACATCGTGCCGGACAGCTCCGCCGACCAACACGGGAGCTCGGGTTATCATTCGCTGATCGCGCTTGTTTGGCGACGGCTCAGGTGCGGGATATACCGGTGCTGACCGCCGATAAAGCCTGGGCCGACCTTGTGATCGGCGTCAAAGTTCAACTGATTCGTTGAGCAGCTTGCCGCTGCCCGGTATAGACATTCGTCGGGGGAGAGAATGCACGACACGCAAGGATCGACTGCGGCTCAGGATCGCCGCCACGTCAGCGGCGACGATACGCCGCGCCTTCCGCACGCGCGCACGGTCGAGTTGCGCGGCCACATCATCGACTCCCACATCCTCTCGCAGGTGATGGATCTGGTGATGGACCGCAACGCCGAGTTCTACATCGAGCAGTTCGATGTCGGGCGCAACAAGTTCGACCCGAGCTATTGCCGAATCGCGATCCACGCCGCGACCCCCGACGCCCTCGACGAGATGATGGAGGCGGTTAACCGGCTCGGCGCGCAGGGGCTGGAGGCGGAAGAGACCGACGCCAGCAGCGCCCCCGCGCCGACCGATGGCGTCCTGCCGGATGGTTTTCATTGCACCACCAATATGCCGACCGAGGTGCGCGTTGGGGGCCGTTGGGTGAAGGTCGAGGCGATCGAGATGGATCTGGCGATCGCGCTACGTCTGGGGGCCGATCTGCAACCGGTCGGGGCGTATGCCGTGCCGATGGCCGATGTGCGCGCCGGGACGCCGATCGTGGTCGGGCATGAGGGGGTGCGCGTGTTGCCGATCGAGCGCCCGCGCAGCCCGGCCTTGCTCGGCTCGGCGGGGCGGTCTGGTCCTGGGGCCGGGTTCAGCTTCATGAGCAGCGCGGTGAGCAGCGAGCGCCCGAAGGCGGCGGCGATCGCCGAACTGGCCGAGCAGATGCGCCGCGTGCGCGACAGCGGCGGGCGGACCTTGGTCGTCGGTGGCCCGGCGATCATCCACACCGGCGCGGGGCCGCAACTGGCGGCGTTGATCCGCGCGGGCTACGTCAAGATGCTCTTCGCGGGCAATGCACTCGCCGCGCACGACATCGAATCGGCCCTCTACAACACCAGCCTCGGCGTCTCGCTCAGCGCGGACAGTGAAGGCGCGGCCCTGGAACATGGCCACGAGCATCATCTGCGCGCGATCAACGCGATTCGCGCGGCGGGGAGTATCGCCAACGCGGTAGAGAGCGGGCTGTTGCGGAGTGGGATCATGTATGAGTGCGTCAAGAACGACGTGCCGTTCGTCCTCGCGGGCTCGATCCGCGACGATGGCCCCTTGCCCGACGTGATCACCGATACGATGGCGTCGCAACGGGCGATGCGGGCGCTGGTGCAGTCGCCGGGTGGGGTGGGGTTAGCGCTGCTGATGGGGACGACCCTCCACGCGATCGCCGTCGGCAACCTCCTCCCCGCTGCCACGCTGACCGTCTGCGTGGACATCAATCCGGCGGTCGTGACCAAGCTCCTCGATCGGGGCAGCTTGCAGACGGCGGGGCTGGTGATCGATGCGGGCGGGTTTCTGCGAGAGTTGACGCAGCAGTTGGGGGTGTGAGGCGAGGGGGCCATGTAGATGGTGGAGGTAATCAGGCGGGCGGCGGATGGTGAGCGCGGGTCGCCGGTTAAAATCGGCGCTAGGTGGCTGCGGCCACGAAGCCTACTGAAGTAGGCTAGGTCCCCTGGAAAGGCACCGCTTCGCCCGACAAGCACCGCTCCAGCAACGGACCCAGTCCAATTTATTGGACTTTGTAGCCTGCGGGCCACCTAGCGCCGATTTCAATCGGCGTCCTCCCACGCCTGCGGATAACCACCCACCACCGTGACCCTCCAACCTCTATCAGCCGCACGGCTGTCCATACCGGTACTGCAAAGTTATGAGTTGGCCTCATCCCCCAACCGAGAGGAAACCCCAATGCACCACCCCGCAGGCCGCCGATGACCCCGATCAATGCGATGGGCCTCTTCGCGGCGGCGTTCGGGGCGGGCGCGCTCAATTCGGTGGCCGGGGGCGGGCAGTTCCTGACCTTCCCGATGCTGATCTTCGCCGGGGTGCCGGTCGTCAATGCGAACGCGACGAGTTCGGTAGCAGTCTGGCCCGGCACGGTCGCCTCGACCGTTGGCTACCGCGAGGAGTTGCGCGAGCAGCGAGGGTTGCTGATCCTGCTCGGTCTGTCGAGTATCGTCGGTGGGATTTTGGGCGCGGTCGTGCTGCTCCGCACGCCGCAGGCGACGTTCGCCAATCTCATCCCCTGGTTACTCCTGCTCGCGACCCTGTTGCTGATCTTCGGTGCGCCGGTCGTCGCGCGCTTACGGAAGCGCCTGGGGCATACCGGTGGGCCGACGCGCGGCGGGATTGTGGGCCTCTGCGTCATGCAGGTGTTGCTCGGGATCTATGGCGGCTACTTCGGTGGCGGGATGGGCTTCGTCATGCTCGCGGCGATGGCGTTCATCGGCCTGGACAATATGCATGTCATGAACGGGATGAAGACGGCGCTGGCGAGCTGCATCAACGGCGTGGCGGTCGCGACGTTCGTCCTCGCGGGGGCGATCGCCTGGCCTGAGGCGATCGTCATGCTGATCGGCGCGATCATCGGTGGCTATGGCGGCGCGATCTACGCCCGCCGCCTCGACCCCAGGCTGATCCGTCGCTTCACCATTGCCGTCGCCTGCACGATGACCCTCTACTTCTTTGTGCGGCAATATCTGTTGGTATGAGGCTTCCCCTTATCCCAAGCAAAGAGGGGTTGTTAATATCACGAGCGCCGCCGCGTAATCAGCGCGGCGGCGCTCGTAGTTTTGCCCGATGGCGCAGGCTTTACACCCGTGCGCGGTTGTCCTGGGCGATAATCCAGATCGCGTGGACGAGGCCGGGGATGTAGCCGAGCAAGGTCAGCAGGATATTGATCCAGAATTGCAGGCCCAGGCCAACTTTCAGGAAGACCCCGAGCGGCGGGATGATGATCGACAGGATGATGCGGATGATATTCACGCTTTAACTCCTCCGTGCGTAGCGATGAGCGACGATCGCTCTGCCGGTATCTACGCAGGTTTGGCCTACCACGATTCAGCAAATGCTCAGGTCAGCCGCGCGTAACCCGCCAGCAGGGAGCGCCGCAGGCGCGGCGCGACGCGATACCGCTCCTCGCCGTAATAGGTGTGCAGGCCATCCAGGGTCGCGACGACGCGATCGATGCCGATCCGCTCGGACCACGCGATCGGCCCCAGCGGGTAGTTGAGGCCGAGTTGCAGGGCGGTGTCGATGTCGTCGGCGCTGGCGAGCCCTTCTTCGAGCGCGAACGCAGCCTCGTTGATCAGGCTGCTCAGGATGCGAGTGAGGACCTGGCCGGGCGGGTCGCCGACGACCGCGATCTCCTTGCCGAGCGCGCGGAGGAAGCCGACCGCGCGGCCCAACGCCGCCTCGCCGGTCCGTGCGCCGCGGGCCAGTTCGACGATCGGGGCGGTGGCGAACGGCCCCGCCAGCCCGAGGCCGATCACGCGCTCCGGACGGGCGCTCCACGAGCCGAGTTCGGTCGTGCCATGGCCGAGGGCGAGCGAGAGGAGCGGGATCTGCGGCGGCAGCATCTCGTCCAGCTCGAACCAGTAGGCGCGTTTCAACTCGCGCGGCCCCAGCGTCGCCTCGATCGCCACCGTGGTCGTCATCAGCACGTCGCGCAGGCGGCGGGCGCGCGGGATCCCGGCGTTGACCAGCGTGGTCGATTCTTCGGTCGAGTAGGTCGAAACGGTCTGTCCGGCATCCTGCAATGCCAGCGCCAGTTCATCCGCCGTCGCCCCTTGCCCGGCGATCAGGATACTCGCCTTGCGCCCGTTCGGCGCGATCTCCGCGAACGGGCGCGTCGCGTCGTCAGCGACCCGCTCGCCGCCCTCGTAGCGGTAGAAGCCCTGGCCGCTCTTGCGGCCTAAATGTCCGGCGGCGACCATACGGTCTTGCAGCGGGTGCGGGCGGTAGCGCGGCTCGCCGAACGTCTGCTCGTAGATCGCGCGGTGGACGGCCAGATTGATGTCGATCCCAACCAGATCCATCAACTCGAATGGCCCCATACGGAACCCGGCAGTGCGAACAATCCGGTCGATCTCGTCGGCGGTGGCGATCCCCTCGCCGACGATCCGCAGCGCCTCGCCGCTGAACGAGCGCGCGACGCGGTTGACGATGAAGCCGGGGGTATCGCTCGCGCGTACCGGTGTCTTGCCCCAGCGCTCCGCCAGCGCGACGACCGCGTCGGCGACGGCTGGCGCGGTCGCCGCGCCGCTGATGACCTCTACTAAAGGCAGGACCGGGGCGGGATTGAAGAAGTGCATCCCGACGACTCGCTCCGGGTTCTGCACCCCGGCGGCGAGCCGCGTGATCGAGAGGGACGAGGTATTGGAGGCGAGGATCGCATCAGTGGCGCAGATCTGCGCCAGTTCGCCGAAGAGTCGCTGTTTCAGCGCCAGGTCTTCGGGCGCGGCCTCGATCACGATCTGCGCGGTCGTGAGGGCGTCGAGGGTCGTCGCGACGCTGATCCGCGCGAGGGCTGCCTCGCGCTCGTCCTCCGTCAGTTTGCCTCGCGTGACCATCCGGTCGTACCCGGCGCGAATCCGCGCCAGGCCGCGCTCCACGACCTCCGCGGCGACATCGTAGAGCACGACATCGCCGCCCGCGCCCGCCGCGATCTGCGCGATCCCCGCGCCCATCGTCCCCGCGCCGATGACCCCGACGCGCGTGAGTTCTGCTGTCAAGCTGGTTCTCCTCCTGATGATTTGGGTGAACTGACCCCTCCCCGCCGCTGCGGCGGCGACCCTCCCC
>DATCMP010000576.1:0-4616 GCA_036563365.1 Thermomicrobiales bacterium | reverse complement strand
GTCCACTGGGGGCCTATTTGCTGCGTCATGGTCTGGTCGATACCGCCCCCGAGATTCGGCTGGTGAGCGAGCAAGGGACGAAGATGGGGCGACAGTCCTTCATCCATCTGCGCCTGCGACCGGGGACCGGTGAGGATGTGGCGATCGAGGTGGGCGGCAGCACGGTGCCGGTACTGGAAGGGGTCCTGCGCCTGCCTTAACCGTAGGGAAAGAATCAATTCGAGCGCGGCGAGCGCGGCAGATCGATACCTGCCGCGCTCGCCTCCTGTTGTGTACGGATTCTCTCGTATTCCCCGCATGTCGCGTGAGGACCGGCGGAGGACCTTGACAGATAACGATGGCCTCAGTAGCATGTGGCCTAGCGAACTAATATTGTTCGCATTGGCGAACGTTGGTCTTTAGGGGATGGTCGGCTGAGGGCTGAGGTATGGCCCTGAGCGTCTATGCCTGTTGCAGAGAAAGGATGCCACCGATGCCTCCCCTCGCGCATTCGACGGTGCTCCTCACGCGGCGCCGTTTCTTGACCGGCCTCGGGACAACCGGTGCGGTCGCGCTCGGTCTGGCTGCGTGTGGCGGTTCGACGCCGCCGACCACCGCGCCCCCAACATCACCGGCCGCCGCGCCAGCTACGGCCCTCGCGGCCTCGTCGGCACCTTCCCCCGCACCCGCGATTGCCGCTGCCGCGCCGAGCGTCGCCACGGGCGCGACCCCCACCGGAACGCCCGCCCCGCAAGGGCTACGCCTCATCCCGGCCAAGCCCGCCGACCTCGGCGCACCGGCCGTGCTCGCGGCGACGAAGTCCACGGCGGCGGCACCCACGCCGTATGAACCCGCGGTCGCGGCCTACGATCCGTTCGGGACCGATGCCGCCCCCGGCGTTTTCCCGCGCACGATTCGGCACGCGACCGGGACCACGGAGATCAAGACGAAGCCGGAGCGTATCTTGCCGCTCGACAGCGGCGAACTCGACGCGGTGGTGCAGTTGGGCCTGAAACCGGTGGGATACCTCGACTACAACGCCGCCTTGATGCCCGCCCATCTCGTGACCGCGCTGCAAGGGGTGCCGACGATCGGGACGCTCGCCGAGCCGAAGTTGGAAGCGATCGCCGCGATCCGCCCGGAACTGATGCTGACCACCAAGGTGCGCCACGAGAAGCTCGCCGATAGCCTGAAGGCGATCGCGCCGACGGTCTTCGGGATCAGCACCGGCGTCGTCTGGAAGCAGAACTTCGCCCTCTATGCCAAGTCGCTCGGCCGCGAGGCCGAGGCTGACGTGGCCGTGCGCGGTTATGAGGAGCGCGTGCGGAAGCTGAACGCCGCGTTGCCCTCGCCGCGCCCGACCATCTCGGTGATCCGCGTCCTCAACAATAACCTGCGCTACTACCAGCGGGCGAACTACAGCGGGACGATCCTCACCGATCTCGGCTTCCAGCGCCCGCCATCGCAAAACGTCGATGACTTCGCCTTGTTGAATCAGAGCTCGGAGACGCTGGGCGCGTCGGGTGATGCCGATCATATCGTGGTCTGCTTCACCGAGGGCGAGAACGGCGCATTCGCCAGGGAGTTCATCGCGAGCCCGCTCTGGCAGAGCCTCGGGGCCGTGAAGCGCGGTGCGGTGCTGTTCGCGCTCGATGATGTGTGGATGGCCGGTATCGGCTATCGCGCCGCCGATCTGATCCTGAGCGACATCGCCAGATACTTCAAGATCTGATCTCGTCGGCTGTCGCCGTGCCTTGTGTCATGCGTGCACGGTGTCATGCGTGCACGGTGTCATGGTCGATATGATCGGGATTGGGGCAAGCGGGCGCGGCGGTATCCCCACCGCCGTGCCCGCTTGTATTTGTGGTTAAGGTTGATGGCGAAAGGTGTGGAATAACACGGCTTGACGCGGGTGATGAAACATGGCTGCGGCTGGCGACCCACGCCACCAGTCGCCAGCCGCCGTAGTGACGAGCCGGCCTGCGCCCGCCATCCTCGCGTATGCCAATCTTTTCCAATCTCTCCGCGAGTTTACGCCGCCGTCGCGCGCACCAGCTCGGCCAGTTGCGCCAGCCCGGCCCACTCATCGCCGGGACCGGAGAAGATCAGCACGTATGGCCCGGAGCAGTTGGCCTCGCGGGCGAGGTCCATGCAGCGGCGGAAGTCGGCTTCATCGAGCGTCCCAGCCGGGTCGAATTGCCCACCGGCGTGGACCGTGGTGGCACCGGGCAGGACCGCGCGGAGCGAGTCGTATTTGCGCGGGTCGCCGTAGCTCTCGTAGTTGTTGAAGTCGGCGCAGTGTCCGATCGTGTTGCCGGTTGCATCGAGGATCGCGCGCAGGTTTTCCGGTGGTAGGGCGAGCGGACGCCAGGTTTCGGTGATGACACGCAGACCGAGGGCGCGGGCCTGGCCGTCGAGCGCGACGAGGCTCGCCGCGCTGTGGCCGATCGCCGGATCGGTTGGGGTGACCGTCGCGAGACCCGCCGCGACACGGACATACCGCGCGCCGAGGTGGGCCGCCACGTCGATCCACGCCCTGGTCGCCGCGACGGCCTCCGCGCGTACGGCGTCATCATCGGACGCAATGTCGCCATCATCGACCAGGAAGGTCAGCAGCCGTACCCCGGCCCGATCGAGCCGTGCGCGCAAGCGATCGAGGTAGACGTTGTCGGTCTGCGGCAGGTGGAAATGACAGAGATCGAGGTCCGCGAAACCCTGCTCGCGCATCGTATCCGGCAGATCGAGCAGATCGAGGTCACCCTGGCCGAAGCGGTCATCGCGCGTGCGGGGCTGCGGGTCGGGTCGCAATCCCTGATACATCGGCCCGAGCAACCGCCGCACACTCCATGACGAAATCCCGATCGTTGGCATGGCCCCCTCCCCCATTGCGCCCGGCAAGGCGACCCGTCGCGCCCCGCGTCATTGTCCCACAATCGCCACGATGAGCGGCGTCGGTTGACCCGTACCTGTGGCACACGATCGTCGGCCCGGAATAGGGGTCCGGAAATCGCGTTAGAGACCCTGTGCCCGCGCGGCGACGGGGGGCGAATGGTGCGCTTCATCGTCCTACACGCGGGATATGCGGTGAAAGGTCGGCATGGCGGAGAGTAAGGCCCAAGCCCAACGCGCCGGGGCGGGCATCGGCGAGATCGCGCCCGGTGCGCCCGAGCGTGCGGTCGCCCCGTCGGCGGCCATGGCGCGTCGCCTCGTGTGGGTCTTCGCGTTCGCCTGCGGGCTGGTCGTGGCGAACCTCTATTATTCGCAACCGCTACTCGACGAGATCGCGCGGGAGTTCGGGGTCGGCAGCGGCACCGCCGGCCTGCTCGTCACCCTCACGCAATTGGGGTATGCGGCGGGCTTGTTGTTGATCGTGCCGCTCGGTGACCGCCTCGACCGCCGCCGCCTGATCTTCACCGTGCTGAGCGGGACGATCGTCGCGCTGCTGGCGGCGATGGTCGCCCCGTCGATCGCGCTGCTCGCCGTGGCGGGGGTGGTCATCGGCCTCACGTCGGTCGTCGCGCAGGTACTGGTGCCGTTCGCCGCCACGCTCGCCGGGGATGCCGAGCGCGGTCGCGTCGTCGGCCAGGTGATGAGCGGCCTGCTGCTCGGTATCCTGCTGGCGCGCGTGGTGGCCGGGATACTGGGGCAACTGGTCGTGTGGCGGGCGGTCTATGGGATCGCCGCGCTGCTGATGGTCGGGTTGCTCGCGCTCCTCTGGCGCGAGTTACCGACGGTGCCGGTCGCGCCAGGTGCCGGGAGTGGCAGTTACGCCCAACTCCTGCGCTCGGTCGGCGTGCTGATCCGCGAGGAGCCGTTGTTGCGGCGGCGGATGGCCTACGGTGCGCTGATCTTCGCGGCCTTCAGCGTCCTCTGGACGAGCCTGTCGTTCCTGTTGGCGCGCCCGCCGTTCGGCTATGGCGAGGCGCTGATCGGCGTGTTCGGTCTCCTCGGCGCGGCGGGGGCGCTCTGTGCGTCGTTCGCGGGCCGACTCGCCGATCGCGGGCTGACCCGCCCGGCCACGGGCGGCTTCCTGCTGACGATGCTGGTGTCATTCGGCCTGTTGGCGCTCGGGAAGGGCCAACTCATCCCGCTCATCATCGGGATCCTGCTCCTCGATCTGGGCGCACAAGGGGTGCAGGTCTCGAACCAGAGCGTGATCTACCGGCTGCGCCCGGAAGCGCGCAGTCGGCTGAATACCGCCTATATGACCTCGTACTTCGCCGGCGGCGCGATCGGCTCGGCAACGTCCGCCGTCGCCTTCGCTCGCGGCGGCTGGGCGGCTGTCTGCCTGATCGGGGCCGTGTACATCGGTCTCGCGTTGCTGTTGTGGCTCACGGAGCGCGGGCCGTGGCGGATGGCGAACGACGAGTGACGAATAGAGGGCGCTGCATGCGACCGTGGGGCGGGTGGTTGATGGGAATTGCCGACGCGATGCGGTAACCCCGGTCCACTTCAGTGGACTTTGTGGCCGGAGGCCACCGAAAGCCAGCTTGTCCGCCGCCGGGTCGGTGGGCTTGTCCCGAGCGCAGTCCCGGCGACGCACCCGGCGACTCACGCCCGCCAGGGGGTAGTTGCCGAAGTAACGAGTGAACTCCCATCAACCACCCGCCCCAACGCCTCGCCCATTCACCACCTCA
>DATCMP010000575.1:0-3202 GCA_036563365.1 Thermomicrobiales bacterium | reverse complement strand
GAAGGCGCGCATCGCGGCGGGCGTGGCGGCGCAGACGCGGCAGAGCGCGAACTGTCGCGCGTGGTCGACGGTGGCGATCATGGCGACCGGGGCGTACGCCCCGCAGGCCTGGCAGACGGCGGTGATCGTGGTCATGGCCCCCTCCCTCCGAGCGTCGCTAACGATCGCCAGGATAGCGCGGCGGGCCACGCGCTTCCGTACGCCTCCGACGGAGGGCGCGGCGGGTGATGCCAGGGTGGTACGGGGCCGACGCGAGGCCGGATCCTGCCCACCGCTCGCGCCCATCCCGCCACCACACCGGAAACGTAGTATTGATGGTGGGGGCGCGGTGGCGAGCGGCACAGCGGGGTCCTCGAACACGATGGTCCACCCGCGATGGGCGTGCGACTCGTCCCAGCCGCGCCCCTTACACCGCCACAGCAAAGGACGGGACCGATGAGTGAGACACTACCGCGCTACCGCACCCTCGACCGCCCCGGCCCCGGCCTCGCCACGATCCGGGAGCCGGATGGGCTAGTGGCATTGTGGTCGCTGACCCGGGTCGCGACCCATAGCCGGAGGTGCGCCCAGTGTGGGGCCATCGCCGGGCTGAGCTATCGCCCCTCGATCCAGCGCGGCAAGGACACCCCGCGCCTGTGCCGCCCCTGCGTCGAGGGTGCACCAGCGCACAGCGCTTAGAAGCCCCCGCGCGGGGTGAGGAAGCCATGGCCCAGATGGCAGTGGAGAACGCGCGAGAGCGACTCCCGGCGGTCATCCCCTAGAAGCGCGGCTGACAAGTTCATTATGGTCAAGTGCAGGATCTCTGGAAGGCGCATACGTACTTCTCGGAGCAGCCGTCTTCCTTGACGATAATACCCTTGTCGGCCGCGCTTCTAGGCCCGTATCGTCTAATTGCCGTCGGGAACACTGGTGACCGTGGGGCAACAGGCGCAAACGCGACAGCAAGGGCGAGAGATAATGGTGGGACAGGTAAAGTTGGCCTTCCTCGTCGCCGGCACCGGGGTATTACTCGCTACGTTGGTCGCGTGCGCTGCCCGGGCGGGATCTTCTCCGACACCGATCACACCGATCACCTCGGCCGGTGACCTGGACAAGCCGGTACCGTTTCGTTGGACACTCGCGCCCGCAGGAGTGCTCCATATCCAGGGCGGGACACCGCACGCCATTGCCAGCGAGGTACGCCTACTCGATGACACCAACCGGACGATGGCGAGCGTCCCGACCAGACCCCTGGGGGCAGGCGACGCCGGGCTGTGCGACGAGGATCAATCGTTGGGCCTGGTCGCCGCCGACCTGCGCCTGCCGGATGCGGGCCGATGGCCCGACCGGTATCGCTTGGAAGCTCGCGTCGGCGCCGCGTGGCGACCGACACAGTTGACACGGGCATGCTGATGGTGGGACGGCACGGCGCTGGTGCGTCCGCGCCGCCTACTCCCCGTGCTCGCCCGCGTGGTCCTCGGGCTCGGCCCAGGTCACGTGGGTGGCGACGGTGTAGCCGCCGGGCAGCTCGCGCACGTAGACCGCGCCGCGCCCCGCGGCGTGGACCAGGCGGCCCCACTCGGCCGGCCGTCGGCCCGGCGCGTCCCGCAGCCCCGCCGGGTACGGCGTGCTCCCCGACGCGACCGAGGTGCTGTCCGCCTGCGTGTAGATGCTGCGCAGCAGCTCGTAGTCGTGCGCGTTCGGCGTGGTCGAGATCCCGTCGTTGGTGCTGTTGTGGTAGTAGTCCATGCAGGTGCCGAGCGAAACGCTCGTCTCAGACTGGTGACCGAGGCCGAAGGTGTGGCCGATCTCCTGGCACATCACGTGACGCCGCTCGCTGGGGTTGTTGTACTGCCGCATGGCGAAGTAGGTGTCGTTAAGCTGGACGGTCCCCTGCACGATCTCGCCGGTCTCGTAGGCCCAGACGGTGGCCAGGCCGAGCCAGCCGTTGGCGCCGTAGCGGAAGCTGCACACCTCGACACGGCCCCACGTCGGCGCACACTGGTCGTTGGTGCTCCCCCCCCGCGCGAGCGTGGTCTTGACCCAGCTCGGCTTGGTCGCGTCGTGGTCCCAGTCCGCGACCGCGAGTCGCAGGTAGTCATCCCAGGCGCGGGGCACGTTGTCGCCGAGGGTGACCGTGATGGGGGCGCCGGTGCGCGCCCAGTGATAGTTGCCCCACTGGTGGTGCGCCGTAGCCGGCAACGCACTCAGGACGGCGGTGACCACGGCCAGGCTGAGGGCGCTTGACCAGCGGCGGACCGAACGCGATCGACGGGACATGGTTCCACCTCCAGGACGACACACGAGAATTACAGGACGCGCCTCACGTCATTGCGGATCGACTGCCGAGAGCAAGTATAGCCAGCCGGTCCCCGCGGCGACCTCGGGTGTTCACCTGAGGTGTCGGGGAAGCAGCGACATGTTGCTGCGCGCGGGATCATGTATGGTGACGCTTGGTTCCCCCGGATGGGCGATGACGAGCGGGACGACCCGGTGTACCGTGGGGGGACGACGCTCCCCCGCGCGGGGGAGGGCACGAGCGCGCGAGCGCAGGAGGGGGTACGATGCACATCCGCGTGACGCCCGGCACCATGCAGCCGGGCAAGATGGGCGAGGCCACCGCGGTCATCGAGGAGCTCTTCGCGCAGTACCGCCAGGCCGGGGGCTTCCGGGGGGGCTACCTCGGCGGCGACGACCAGACCGGGGAGGGCATCGTCGTCACGCTCTGGGACAGCGAGGAGGCCGCGCGCGTCGCGGTGGCGCAGAATAGCGCGACGATGGCCAAGCTCGGCCCGCTGAGCGCGACCGGCCAGGCCCCGGTCCCGCCCCGTGCCTTCGAGGTCCTGCTCCAGCGCTAGGTCGCGGGCGCGGCGGCCCAGCCGCGCTCCACTTATGCCACCTTCCTTAAGCGCCCGCATCCAGCTTGCCGGGGCTCGGCCCTGGCCACCCGCCCGAGGTGGGGCCCGATTGCGACCTCGGGCGGGGCTTCGTGCGCCGGTATTCCGCGACGAAGCCCTGGCCCTCGAACCCGCCGAGCGCGTGGCGTACCTCCTCGCGCCCGGCCCCTTGACGCCGATCGCCTTCTAAACTGAAGCGCCGATGGGATCTACATGGGGGACCGCCTGGTGGGCATCCGGCGATGGTACGAGCAGGTCCTCGGCCAGGGCTTGCAGTTTGCGGCGGCAGCGGGACTGGACCTCGACAATGCGGTCGGTCAGCCCGG
>DATCMP010000573.1:0-3736 GCA_036563365.1 Thermomicrobiales bacterium | reverse complement strand
TGAGCCCGGCGTCGCCGGAACCAAGATTCCCCTGAAGGGAGGCAACGGAACCCTTCCACGTTTCTTGACCGCGCACCCCTGACCATTTCGTATCGAACATGCGTGCTATACTTGTGCGCGAACGGATTCGGATGCGCTGTTGGAGGGCATGATGGGCGGGCGACAGGATGCGATGGATCATGGGGCCAGGGCGAGTTTTCTGCTGGTGATCGATCCGTTACCGCTGCGTTTGCGCGGCCTTTCTTCAACCGAGTTGCCGGTGACCGCTGCTGCGGTCGCGGATCTGGCGGGCGGGCTCGGGGGGCGCGCAGCGATGCTCGGTCGGCTGGCATACGTCCTTGCCGAGTACGATTGGGATCTCAATCTCTCCACCAATTTTATGCTCGAAGCGCGGCGTCATTGTCGTCAGATCGAGGTCGAGCGGATGTTGGCCGCGCATCCCGATCTCGCGCTTGCCGCCAATGTCTACGTCGAAGTGAACCTTGCCGAGTCCGCACCTGCTGGTCAGAGCGAGCTTTTTTGGGCCGAAGAGGAGAGCCGACTGGTCGCCGCCTGAGCGCTGGATCAGTAATCGGGAGCCAGCGAGCGAGAGGCGATTCTACAAGGTCCGTGCCCTCATGGTCCTGATCTCACGGTGACATCGGATCATCGTGCTAGGGCGAGCGATCTGCTTGCGTACGTACACATAGCATGCTACAACATCCTGGATACGGAATGACGAAGCGTCAGGAGTCGATGGTGAGTAGCGCGCCAGCCCGCAAAGGTGGACAGTCGGCGGCGTCCGGGCGTGCGGGCGGTGGCCCGTCGCGCGTCGGCAAGGGCGCGATCAAGGCCGAGTCGTCCAAGGCGACAACAACGAAAGCGGCCACGGGTACGGCGAAACGGCGACCCACTCCAGCGAAAACTGTACGATCGGTCGCCAGCGCCACCCCGCGTCAGCGACCATCATGGCTTGCGTGGCGACTGGCCCCGGCATTACGACGCGACATCGCGGCGGTGGCGTTGGTGGTGCTGGCGACCCTCACTGCCTGGGGGCTCCTCGGCGAACACGCCGGGTTGCTGGGCCTGTGGACGGAGTTGCTGCGGCGCGGCTTCGGCTGGGCGGCGCTGCTGGTGCCGGTCGCGCTGATCGCGCTCGTTGTTGAGCTATTCCGGGCACCATCGGCTGACGCGGGTTTGCCGGTCTTCGGGCCACGCGCCCGCCACATCCTCGGCTCGACGATCCTCTTCCTGGCGATCCTGGGCTTGCTCCATCTCCCCGCGCCCGACTTCATCGACCCCACGCCGGAAACCGGCCTGACGTGGTGGGAAGCGGGGCAGGGTGGCGGCTTCCTGGGCTATCTGATCGCGATTCCGCTTGTCACCGCCCTGCGCCCGGTTGGTGCGGCGATCGTCTTGCTCGGCCTGGCGATCGTTGCGGCGGTCATCGTGTTTAACACCGATTTGCGGTCGTTGGGACACGTCCTCACGCGGTCAGGGCGCACGATTGCTGCCAGCCTTAGCCCACGCGGCTTGCGTCCCGATTCCGGTGCCGTGCCGCTGCTCGGTGACGATGAGGATGACGCGACCCCTGAGCGGATCGAACTGCCGCGCATACAGGCGAGCAAGGCCAACCCCGTCGAGGTTTCGTCGCTCGAAGCGGTGGCACCGGAGGAGCCGGAATTACCGCCGATCATCAATATGCCCACACCCGCCGGGCGGCGCGGGACAACGCCGACTGTGGAAACAATCGAACGACCGGTCAAGCCACGCCCTGTGCTCGATCTGCCGGTCGAGCCGTTGGTTGTGGGGTCGGGGCAATTGCCGTTGCCCGCCGAGCCGCTGCCCCTGAAAGTGCAACAACCGGAGTTGCAGTACCCCATGCCCCTGGTGTCCGATCTGCCGATTTACGATTCGGTGATGCCAAACCAGGAAGAACTCGGGCGCAAGGCGCGGCGGATCGAGGAGACGCTGGCGGCGTTTCGCGTCGATGCGAAGGTGCGCGAGATCAATCCCGGCGCGGCGGTGACGCAGTTCGCCCTCGAACCGGGTGCCGGCGTCAAAGTCCGCTCGATCAAAGTGCTCGAAAACGACCTGGCCCTGGCCCTGGCCGCGTCTACCATTGCGATCGAGACCCCGATCCCCGGTCAGTCGCGCGTGGGGATCGTGATCCCGAACAAGAATATCGCCACGGTCGGCCTGCGCGAGACGATGGAATCGCCAGAGTTCCTGGCAAGCAAGGCGAAGTTGCCGCTGGCCCTCGGTCGCGACGTGAACGGTCGTTACATCATCGCCGATCTCGCCAAGATGCCGCACCTGTTGATTGCCGGTTCGACCGGTTCCGGTAAGTCGGTCTGCATCAACTCGATCATCTCGACGTTCCTGCTGACCCGTTCGCCCGAGCAGGTCAAGATGGTGATGGTCGACCCGAAGATGGTCGAACTCGTCGGCTACAACGGCGTGCCGCACCTCAAAAGCCCGGTCGTGATCGAGATGGACAAGGTGGTCGGGACGCTCCGTAAGGCGCTGAGCGAGATGGAGCGTCGTTACCAGCTTTTCTCGCAGCTGAGCGTCCGCAATATCGATGGCTACAACGCCAAGCGCGAGATCGACCCGCAGATGGAGAATCTGCCGTATCTCGTCATCATCATCGATGAGTTGGCCGACCTGATGATGACGGTGCCGGATGAGGTTGAGAGCGTGATCGTGCGTCTCGCGCAGATGGCCCGTGCGACCGGTATCCACTTGATCATCGCCACGCAGCGTCCTTCGGTCGATGTCCTTACCGGTTTGATCAAGGCGAACTTCCCGGCCCGGATCGCCTTTATGGTCACATCGCAGATCGATAGCCGCGTCATCCTCGATGGACCCGGCGCGGATCGCCTGCTCGGGAAGGGTGACATGCTCTTCCAGGATCCCCAGGCCGCGAAACCGGTGCGGGTGCAGGGAACGTTCGTCCACGACCGCGACATCGAGAAAATGGTCAGTCACTGGCGGCAGGTCGTGCCGCTGCCGCAGTACGAGCCCGACTGGACCAATGTGCCGGTCTACCGCCCCGGCGACGATGATGAGGATCAGGAAGATCCGATGATGGCGAAAGCCCTCAAGATCGTCGAGGAGCATGGGACGATCTCGACCTCGATGCTGCAACGCAAGCTGAAGATCGGCTACAACAAGGCCGCGCGCCTGGTCGAGCAGATGGAAGAGGAGGGGATCATCGGTCCCTCCGAAGGTGTGCGCGGGCGCACCGTCCTCGGCTCCCGCGCCAAAAACCCCGCCGACCCCTACGATGATGCCCCGCCGCCGTGGGATGAGGAGTGAGTGTTCACTTTCTCTTGACAACCACTATAGCCATTCCGTTACGATCATGCTAAGAGCGGAATCGTGCGAGTCAGGAGGCGAGAATAATGGGTGAATTGACGGCGGTATTCGAGCATACCGGTCGTTGGTGGATTGCCTATATCGAGGAACTGCCGGGCGTGAACACGCAAGGGGAAACCCTGGAGGAAGCCCGCGAAAACTTGCAGGAGGCCACGCGCCTGGTGCTTGAGGCCAATCGGACTATCGCACGGCAGCAGAGCATAGGGAAAGAGGTCTTACGCGAATCATTCGCGTTGTCTTCGCAATGAGACGGCGCGTTAATCGCACATCTGCGGTCACATGGGTGTATGTTGCTTCGTGAAGGGTTGCGGCTTCGGTTTGGTGGAACCCTGCGAATAGTTTCACCTCTACAATTCCGCGTCATATAGAAGTGGAT
>DATCMP010000568.1:0-3605 GCA_036563365.1 Thermomicrobiales bacterium | reverse complement strand
AGCACCGCGCCCATTGGCAAGCGCGGGATCGCCGCGACCGCCTCCGGCCTCCGCGACCGCTCCGCGAGACGACGCGCCAACGCCGCCCGCGCCTCCGGCGTCAGCCCGGCAATCCGTTCGGCGAGATCGGCCATTGGAACCCTCCGGGTTTGAGTCGTGAGCCGTGGGTCGCGGGTCGTGAGAAGATTCGCTGAAAGCCGGGACTTTTGACGTGAGCACTGAGCCACTCACGACCCACGACCCACGACTCACGACTCAACGAATACCGGCAACGCTATCAACCCGCGCAGGCCCATGTTCTCCCGCCAGGTCACGGTCGGGGTTTCCTGGGTGATCGTGGGGAAGCGGCGCAGCAGGTGGGTGAAAGCGATCTGCGCCTCCATGCGGGCCAGCGGCGCGCCGAAGCAGAAATGGTTCGCCCAGGCGAAGGCAAGGTGGCGGTTGTCGGTGCGACGGAGATCGAAGCGATC
Source organism: Thermomicrobiales bacterium (assembly GCA_036563365.1). Taxonomy (GTDB): domain Bacteria; phylum Chloroflexota; class Chloroflexia; order Thermomicrobiales; family CADCWN01; genus CADCWN01. Next base: position 3,135 of record DATCMP010000568.1, on the reverse strand, counting down.
GGGGTCGGGGAAGCGCTCGGGATCGCGATTCGCCGCGCCCATCACCGCGATCACCGCCTGCCGCCGCCGGATCGCCTTGCCACCCAGGATCGTGTCGGCGGGCGCGAGGCGGGCGGTGTGCTGACTCGGGCTCTCGAAGCGCAACAACTCCTCGACCGCCGCCGGGATGAGCGAGAGATCGGCGCGTAACTCGGCCAGCGCCTCGGGGTGCCGCAACAGGGTCAGCATACCGTTGCCGATCAGGTTCGTCGTCGTCTCCTGCCCGCCAACCATCGTGATGATCAGATTGGCGATCATCTCCTCCTCGTTCAGGCGGTCGCCCCCGATCTCGGCGGCGATGAACGCGCTGATCAGGTCGTCGCGCGGGTGATCGCGGTGTTCGCGGATCGCCTCGCGGAAGTAGTCGCACATCGCCTCGACCGACTTGACGGCGTTCGCCGCGCGGTCGGGGTTGTGCTGGAAGTTGCCCAGCACCTCCGCGAAATCCTCCGACCAGAGTTTCAACTGATCGCGATCGGCGGCGGGCACCCCGAGCAGTTCGGCGGTGACGATCGCCGGGAGCGGATAGGCCAGATCGTTGATGATGTCCAGCCGCCCTTGCGGCGCGACCGCGTCGAGCAGCCCCTCGACGATCTCACCGATATGGGCGCGCAGCCCCTCGATCCGCCGCGGGGTGAAGGCCCGCGCCGCGAGCCCGCGAATCCGCCCATGCCCCGGCCCGTCCATGAAGAGCATCTGCCGCACCATCACCCGTGCCAGCGGCGACAGGGCACCAAGCCCCAGCGCCTCCAGATGCTCCGGGCGCGGCGTCCGGTCGGACGAGAACTGCTGGAAGACCGTCACCACGTCCGCATAGCGCGTCACGATCCAGGCGTGCAGGAACGGATCCCAGTGGACCGGATCTTCGCTCCGCAGCCGCGCATAGAGCGGATACGGGTTCGCCAGCACGGCGGGATCGAGCAGGTGATAGAGGCTCAGCGAACGATCGGGGCGGGTGCGGGTGGCGGCGGTCATGGCGGCACCTCGGTGTTTGATAAGGTCGCGGGCCGAAAAGGGGCACGGGATAGATCGATGTCGGCGGCGGTTGGCGACGGCAGACTCGATGTGTAAGCACCACGGCAACGAGTAGCGCGGCAGGGCGGGCCACCAACCCGCGCGGCTGGTAGCACCCAATCGCCTGCCGCGGACCTTCCGGATAATCGGGTATTGGGCCAGGTGATTGCCATTACTGACCGGGCAGGTCGGCGACCCCCTACCCACGCAGCACCGTGCCACCCATCGCCCTACTCCGCCAGCAAGGCCGCCAGGTCCGCGTCGCTCAACCCGGCGAGGCTTGCGAGCAGGCGATCATCGATCTCGGCGGCGAGTTCGGCGACGGTCGGAGCCTCGAAGATCGCCCGCAGCGGCAGATCGATGCCGAAGGTATCGCGGATCCGCGCGATCACCTGCGTGCCGAGCAGCGAATGGCCCCCGAGCAAGAAGAAATCCTCATCGACACCGACCCGCTCCATCCCGACGAGGGCGGCGACGATCGCCGCGACCCCCTCCTCGGTCGGCGTGCGCGGCGCGATGTAATCGGCCTCCCAGGTGGTATTGTCGGCGTCGGGCAGCGGCAGGGCGCGACGATCGATCTTGCCATTCGTCGTCAGCGGGAAGGCGTCGAGGCGGACGAACGCGACCGGCACCATGTAGTCCGGCAGCCGCGCCGCCAACGCCTCGCGCAAGGTATCGGCGCTCAACGCGGCGTCCGGCGCGGGGATGATGTAGGCGACGAGGCGCTTATTCCCCGGCGTATCCTCGCGCGCGACCACCAGGCTCTCGGTCACACCGGGGCAGGCATTCAGCGCGGCGATGATCTCGCCGAGTTCGATCCGGTAGCCGCGAATCTTCACCTGGTCGTCGCCACGACCCAGGAAGGCGAGTTGCCCATCGGGCAGCAGGCGCACGAGATCGCCGGTGCGGTAGAGACGCGCGCCAGGCGCGGCGGCGAACGGGTCGGCGATGAACCGCTCGGCGGTGAGCTCGGGCCGACCGAGATAGCCGCGCGCCAGACTGCGCCCGCCGATCCAGAGTTCGCCCACCTCGCCAGCGGCCACCGGTTGCAACGCTTCATCGAGGACGTGGGCCACCGTATTGGCGATCGGCCAGCCGATCGGCGGCGGCTCCTCGCCCACGACGGCGACCGGGGCCGAGGTAGCGACCACGGTGTTTTCGCTCGGGCCATAATTGTTGACCAGCGTGAACGGCAGGGCGGGCGACGGACGGTGATGCAGCGCATCGCCACCGGTCAGCAAGAAGCGCATGGCCGTCGCCTGCGGCCAATCGAGCGCCAACACGCGCTCGGCGAGCGGCGTCGGCAGGAAGCTCACCGTAATCCGCTCCGCGACGAGCCAGTCGCGCAACGCGAGCGGGGCCACGCGCGTCGCCTCATCCGGCAAGAGGATCGTCGCGCCAGCGGCCAGCGCGGGCCAGAGTTCCCAGACCGCCGCGTCGAACGCCGGGCTCGCCACCTGGGTCGTGCGATCGGCGGCGGTCAGCGCGAAGGCCGCCTGGTGCCACTCGATCAGGTTCAGCAGCGCGTCATGCTCGATCTCCACCCCCTTCGGCTGGCCGGTCGAGCCGGAGGTATAGATGACATAGGCGAGATTCGCGGCGGTCGCGTGGCTCACGGGCACCGCCGCCGATTCGCGCGCGATCCGCGCCGCGTCGGCATCGAGCGCCACGGTCTCCCAGAGGCCACGCGGCAAGATCGCGGCGAGACGCGCGTCGGTCAGCAGCACCGGCACGGCGGCATCGCGCAGCATGAAGGCCAGACGCTCGGCGGGGGCGGCGGGGTCGAGCGGCAGGTACGCACCGCCAGCCTTGAGGACCGCGAGCGCGCCGATCACCAGCGCGGCGGAGCGTTCCAGGCAGAGACCGACGCGCACCTCCGGGCCGACACCGCGCGCTTGCAGGAAATGCGCGAGCCGGTTCGCTGCGGCGTCGAGTTCGCCATAGGTCAATACCCGATCGGGGACGCTGATCGCCACCTTCGCCGGGGTCTGCGCCGCCCGCGCCGCGACGAGTTCCGGCACCAGCGCCGTCGCCCACCCCTGATCCAGCCCACGCCCGATCATCGCGGCGTGTTCGCGCTGA
>DATCMP010000567.1:0-14603 GCA_036563365.1 Thermomicrobiales bacterium | reverse complement strand
CAGGATCCGTCCATCATTGACCGCGCGGAGTCGATCGAGCGCGACCCGGTCGGCGGTGTCGAGCGGTAGGCGGTCCCCTGGTGGGCCGATGAAGAGATTGCCGATCACGCCGTGGGTCGCCGGGTAGGCTCCGGTGCTGACGCTCGATGTGGTCGGGCGGGTCACCGACGGGAAGACGCCGGTCGCGCGGCGGTAGCGGCTGCCCCCGCGCGCGAACGCGCAGAGATTCGGCGTGTTCGCTTCCGTCACGAAGTCGGGCCGCATCCCGTCCCACACCAGCACGATCACCCGCCGGGTCTGGGCCACGTTTGCCCCTTGCTCTACGGACATTGCCGCCTCCTCTATCCACACCCTATCCCCAGACCAAGACCGGTAAGGGGGCTTCTTCCGTCTGGCTGGGCATGGTAACGCACCGTTCCCATACGGCCAAACGCGCACAAATCGTCCCGCTGCCCAGGCGGTCGCCGATAGTGACCGAACAGGCAGCGGGACGGGCGCGCGAGGGTTATTTCACCTTGAGGTTGTAGTTCCGCAGATCCATGTAATAGAGGGTGTACGGGGTCCAGTCGATATTCGCGCGCAGGCCGTAGCTCTCCTTCGGCGCGTAGAGGACCGTGCCGGGTGCCTCTTCGTCGTACTGATCGAGCATCTGCTGATAGAGGTCGAACCGCTTCTGACGGTCGAGGATCGAGCGGGCCTCCGTGCCGAGTGCGTTGTACTTCGCGGCGCTCTCGGCGGCCCACCAGCCGTTCTTCTGCTGGCCGTTGTCCGGCCCCCAGTTGCGCCAGAGGTAGCCGTCGGGATCGGCGGTGCCGGAGGTGGCCGACCACGGCGTGGCGTGGCGGGTATCCTCCTTGAATGCCTTATCCTTCGCCGCGCTCTCCAGGAGTTCGAGGCGGGCGTTGATCCCGTTCTGCTTCCACATCTCGACGATCACCTCGCCCGCCTCGCGCTCGTTGGTGTAGTAATTCGGCGTGTTCGCCAGATAGATGATCTCCTGCCCGCTGTAGCCGCCCTGCACGAGCAGCGCCTTCACCTTGGCCGGGTCGTATGGCGAGTACGGGCGCGCGGCGTTGAAGAGGTCTTCGCCCTCGAACTGGAAACCGCGCGGCTGGACTGCGTTGCCGCCCCAGAGATCGGCGGTCAGCGCGCGGCGATCGATCGCCTGGGTCAGCGCCTGGCGGATGAATTTGTTATCGAGCGGCTTGACTTTCATGTTGAAGCGCAGGACGTGCATGTTCGCCAGCGGTGCCTGCGCGACCACGACATCTTTCTTGGTTTTCAGCGAGGCGATCTGGTCGGGCGGGACGTTGGTGACGATGTCCACCTCGCCGTTGATCAGCGCGGCCATCCGTGCGGCGGTCTCCGGGATGAGGCGCACGGTCAGCTTCTTCGCGACGGGTGCGCCGCCGAAATATTTGTCGTGCGCCTCGAAGACCATCCGGTCGTCTTTGATGTACTCGACCATCCGGTATGGGCCGGTGCCGAGCGGCTTGGTGCGGAACGGATCGGTTCCGGTCGCCTGATGGTATTTCGCCGGGATGATCTGCGCGCCGAGCCCGGCGAACCGTTTCTCCAGGACCGGATCGACCGCGGTGCTGACGAAGCGCACCCGGTAATCATCGAGCGCCTCGACCGAGGTGAGCGGGAAGTAACCGGGGGTGGCGACTTCGAGTTTCGGATCCTTGCCGATGATCCGGTCGAAGGTGTATTTGACGTCGGCGGCGGTGAACGGCGTGCCATCCTGCCAGAGGACATCTTTCCGCAGCGTCATTTCGAGGGTCTTGTCGTCGGTGCGCTTCCATTCGGTCGCGAGGGACGGCACCAGTTTGTTGTTATCCAGGAAATCGCGGCGGATCAGGGTGTCGTAGGTGAAATAGTGAATCCGCATCCCGACGTTGCTGATCGATTCCTGCGGGTCCATGCTGTCGGGAAGTCCCGCCACGGCGATCCGCAACTCAGCGATCGTTTTGCCGTTGCCGCCGCTGCCGACCGGCGTCGCCACGGCGCCGCTGGCGCTCGCCGCCGGTGCCGTGCTCCCCGCTGTCGTCGCCGTCGCCCCGCTGCCGGCCGCGGGCGCTGTTGTTGGCGCAACCGCCGTTGTTGGCGCGGCCCCGACCGGTGCCGCCGTCGCCGCTGGTTTCGGTGTCTCCGTTGCCACCCCGCCGCACGCTGCCAGGAGCGTAGCCAATGCCCCCACCCCCGCGAATCCAGCCACCCCGCGCAGAAGCTCACGTCGTCGTACTACTCGCCCGGTTGTCATTACCCTCTGCCTCTTTCTCTCACGCCTCGCGACTCACGACTCGTCTCTACCCGTTCCGCAGCGTTGGATCGAGCGCGTCACGCAACCAGTCCCCGATCAGGCTGACCGCCAGGATCGTCAGCATCAGGGCCAGTCCGGGGAAGATGCTGATCCACCAGGCGGTGCCGAGGTATTCGCGCCCTTTATCGATCATCGAGCCCCAGGACGGTTGCGGCGGTTGCACGCCGAGCCCCAGGAAACTCAGGGACGCCTCGAAGAGGATGACCCGCCGCAGGTCGATGGTGACGATGACCAGGATGATCGACCACAGATTCGGCAGGATATGGTGGGCGAGGATCCGCCAGTCGGTCGCGCCGAGCGCCCGGGCGGCGGCAACGAAATCGCGTTCGCGCAGCGAGAGGACCGAGGAGCGACAGGCGCGGGCGAAGCCCATCCAGCCGCTGACCCCCGCCAGCACGATCAGGATCGGCAGCCCCTTGCCGAACGCGGCGATCGTGGCGATGGCGATCACGAGGAACGGCGTGGCGAGTTGGGCATCGACCGCCAGCATAATGACCCACTCGGTGGGGCCGCGAAAGAAGCCCGCGATCAGCCCCAGCGCCGTGCCGAGCAATGCCCCGATGATCGTCGCGATGACGCCGATCGCCAGCGAGATTCGCGCCCCGTAGAGGAGGCGGCTGAAGATGTCATAGCCCAGGTTGTCCGTGCCGAGGAGATGATCGACGCTGCCGCCGCTGATCCAGGCCGGGGGGCGATTCCGCATACTCAGCGCCTGACGTAACGGATCATGCGGCGCGATCAGCGGTGCGAAGATCGACGCCAGTGTTAGCAGCAGCAAGAAGGCCATGCAGACGGCGATGACCGGCGAGATTCGCCAGGTGCGCCTGCGGCTCGTGCGTGCCAGCGCGGTCGTGGCGAGATTCGTCGCGCCTGCGACCGGAGGCGAGCCTGCCGGTCTGGTTAATGGCTGTGCGCCCATACCTGCCCTTTTCTCCGTGCTCAATCGGTCTTGGTTGTCGCGTTACGCGCCCCGCACGCGCGGATCGATCAGGGCGTAGGAGCAATCGACCAGGAAGTTGACCAGCACGAAGATCGCGGCGATGAAAAGGACCGATGCCTGGACGACCGGGTAATCGCGCGTGCTGACCGCGCCGACCGCCAATCTGCCCACCCCCGGCCAGGCGAAGACCGTCTCGGTGATCACCGCGCCGGTGACCAGGCCGCCGAGTTCGAGCCCCATGACGGTGATCAGCGGCAGGGCGGCGTTGCGGAAGGCGTGACGCAAGAGGATAGCGCGCTCACCGAGCCCCTTGGCGCGGGCGGTGCGGATATAGTCGAGGCGCAGCACATCGAGCAGCGCCGAGCGGGCCAGCCGCGCCAGGCTCGCCATCGTGAAGCCGCTGAGGGTGATGGCGGGGAGGATGAGGCTCTTGGCGTCGCCGCGTCCCGAACTCGGCAGCCAGCCGAAGCGCACGCCGAAGATCAGGATCAGCACGATGCCGACGAAGAAGGCCGGACCCGATTGCAGGACGCTGATCAGGGACATCGCCAGGCGATCCCAGATCGTGCCGCGCAACAGGGCGGCGAAGGTGCCGAGGGTCAAGCCGACGGCGACGGCCAGACCGAAGGCGGCGGCGGCGAGTTGCAAGGTGGCCGGCATCCGCTCGAAGACAAGCCTGAGGGCCGGTTGCCGCTGGCGCAGCGAGTCGCCGAAGTCGCCCTGAACGAGGCTGGCCCAATAGCGCGCGTACTGCACGAAGAGGGGGGCGTCGAGCCCGAGGCGAGCGCGCAACGACTCGATCTGGTCGGGGGTAGCATTCTCCGAGAGGAGGAGGGTGACCGGATCGCCGGAGAGCCTGAGGATGATGAAGACGGCACTGACGACGATCCAGATCGTCAACGCGGCGCGCACCCCGCGCGCCACCAGAAAGCGTCCGAACGAAGGCATACTTCCCCTTACCCTGTGGGTATCGCGTATCGTTGCCTACCCACCCATACCGCCTGGGAGAGTTGTACCGTCTCAGTGTTAAGGCAGCCTTAAGGGAGGGCTAAGGGAGTGTTAATCTTTGGGTCCGAGATCTCGTACTCCTATCGAGCAAACGAAAACGACTGGGCCGGAAACAATCCTTGCCCAGTCGTGATGTTTGCGTTGCTTGAAGCAGGTTAGTTTTTCTGCAACGTCATTATTGCGCCGGTAGCATTCAGAAGCATCAGCCCGAGAGGGAGGCCGAGAATCGTTAAGCAGAGCACATAGCCGACAGTCACTGACAAGAGGCTCGCCCACCAGCCGACAATGAGGAAGTAGAGCGCCCGCTGCCAGAAGGCGAGTTGCGGGATGTTGGTGAAGCTCACGATCGTTGCGCCATTTATGACTTGCGCGGTGAGGGTTTTCGAGCGCCCACGCAGCGTCATGATTGCTCCGATCTTGTCGAAGATCGCGAAAGTGAGCGGGAGACCGATGATTGTCAACGCTAAGGCGTAGGCAAGATAGATGGCCACGCCGCCGAGCCAAAACCCAACGAAGAGAAACCAGACGGCGCGAACGAGAAATCCCGGCCCACTGGACGTTGGTGCCGCAATGATAATTGGCATGGGTGCGGCTTGTTGCACGTTCACATTTACATTGATCGGCTGCTGCATGATCGGCTGCGGGTTGCTCTGCTGAGGGACGGTTGGTATGGCGACTGCCAGCGCTGCTGTTTCTGCGGACCATTGTGGCTGGTCAGTCGCGGTCCATGGTGGAGGCCAAGCCTGCGTTGTAGGTGACACGGACGTGGGGGCTGCTCCCGGCTGATAGGGCTGATCCATGACTGACGTGACTCCTTCTTGCTCACCGCCGTTCCACGCGCGACTAAACGGCTATTCTTGTTCCAATACCTTCAGTATGAATAGTTAACACATAATTGTGAATGGCAGGATCGGGCTAAGATTGTGGGTACCAAAGTTTGACCTCTGGGGGACTCGAAAACATTGTGAATCGAGGTGACGAGCTGCTCTCGATGTGGTCAGCATGCGACCGAGCGCGCCCCGATCGCGTATAGTCAGTGTGGTGCTGTGAGGGTCGGTGCCGCTGCATACGCGAGAGGTGCTGACGAATGGTGAAGCAAGATTATCTCCTGCGCGTGATCGAGCAGTTGGGCGTCGCCTGGGCGGGTGTGTTGCGCCTGGCCGGACTACGCCAGGGCGGGCAGTACGAAGAGGCCGGGCAATCGATCGACCAATTGCTGCGCCAATTCCTCGGCCTGAACAGCGGCGCGCTGGACGCCGTCTCGGCGGCGGAACTGATCGGCCTGGTCCGCCTCGGGCGCACCGCTGCGGCGGGCGATGGGGTCGTCGCCGAGAAGCTGGTGCTCCTCGGCGCGCTCCTGCGGGAGCAGGCTGAGTTGCACGAGGCGCAGGGGGATACCGACGCGGCGGTGATGAGCGGCCTGAAAGCACTCCAAATGAATCTTGTGGTGGTGGTCGAAGAGGGGGTCAGCGACGAGCGGGCGGTCACGGCGGTCGCGCCGTTGCTCGATAAGTTGGACGAGTACGAATTGCCGTTCGCGATCAAAGACCTGCTCTGGCGTTTCCACGAGCAGACCGGTGACTTCGCCAAGGCAGAGGACGCCCTCTTCGATCTGCTCGACGACGCCCCCGATCTCGTCCCAGACGGGGTCGACTTCTACAAACGCCTTGCGACGCTGACGGACGCCGACCTGATCGCGGGTAACCTGCCGCGCGATGAGGCCGCGGCGGGGCTGGCGGAGTTGCAAGCACGCGGCGGCGACTGATCGCGACCTGTTCCGCTGTCGCTACGTCGCTTTAACCCGCTTCATATGGTCCGCCTTGAGGCGCTGGTACTGTTCGTCATCGGCCGCCTCGCGCCAATGCTGACGATAGATTTCCGCGACCTCGGCCTTGACCGGATCGCCCGAGCCGAGCGGGTTCTCTGTGCCATCGGCGGCGCGCTTGCGGCCACCGCGATGGTTGGCATAGCGCCGGGCGCGCGTGTAGCCCATTTGCAGATATTTCCGCGCCATATCCATGCCAACAAAATCGCCCGCAGCGCGATAGTCCCGGAAGCGGGCGCTGATCGCCGCCGCCGCTTCCCGCGCCAGTTCCGGCGTGCGGATCGTCCACAGCGGCAGGAGTTCGCCTTTGTAGGGTTCGACGTGGAAAACCCCGATCTCACCGCGCCCGACGCGGTAGAGTTCGGGATGGGCACGATAGTCGACCGCGCCATCGGGGAACGTCATCGGCGTACTCCCGGCGTCTTCACGCTTGTCCTGTGCAAGCGACGTCTCAGATAGTCGCACCACTCAGCTAATCGCGCGCCCAGAATTTCCACCACGGGCGTTCGCCGTCACCGCTTGCCGGGGCCGACTCGACTACCACCGGCTCATCGACGTAGGGTTTCTCGGGCTGCTCGAACTCTGTGCCGAGTCGTTTCGACCATCGGGCCACCTCTTCCGCTTTCGCCCGCGAGCGCGCGCGCGTTTCCGGGGTGATCTGCTCGCCAAGTTGGGCGTCCATCACGCGGCCGCCGAGCTCTTCAGCCAGGCCGAGCGCCAAATCGCAGGCACCATCGAAGCTGCCTGGGAGTTCGCGGTAGAGGAGGCGCAGGGTGAGGTTGTCGATCGGTGCGCCCGGTCGCTCCGCCGTGAGAACCAATTCGGTCGCGGCGGAGCGATACGATTCCGCATCGCGGCGGCGCAACTGCGGGAATTTGGCGATGGCCGCTTCGGCTTCCTGGCGCGTGAACGTCTCGCCTTCGCGATGATCAATCAGCAGATCGTAGCTCATGGTCCTCCTGGGGTTGTAACGGGCGGCGCGATCCGGCAACTCGCGTCCGCATAATCTTGCAACATCGAGTATCGCACTAACCGCACCGTGGGCGCAGACAAATACGCCGTTTCGCACTTTCAGGATAGCTGAACGGCCCCACAGTGTCGAAAGGCGCGCTGACATACCGTTGGAGGATTTCGGCGAGCGTTCCTGCCTTGCGGCGTATCACCGGAACGATAGTCATCGGAGTACCGCGAGCGGTGAAGCGATAGACACGCCAGGTGCTGCCGCCAGCCCCTGTTCACGTATACGCCCCGGTTGCTCATGGAGCGCCGATTGCGAAAGGTCGGTGCCTGCTGCTAGGCTTGCGGCCATGACTTGTCGGCGTGTAGTCGACCTGGTGACGTATCGCGAAACCTGAACGCTCGGTCTGGTACGAGGATGCGCGAAGAATATCCCCATGAACTTGAGCGGGCTGGGCCGATGCGCCTGGCGGTTGGGCGTGTGCGCTTGCGCTCCGTCGCGCGGGTCGGGTTCAGCATCGGCTGGATCGTCAGCCTCATCCCGGCCCTGTTGACCAGCGGGATCGTCGCCTGGATCCTCCGCGGGATCTGGGGGACGCTCGACGGTTGGACGCCGTGGACCCCATGGAGCCCGAACACCCGCATCGCCGGTTTCGCCCTGCCCACGCCGGAGTTTCGCCCGCGCGAGGCGCTACACGTCGATGGCCTCTACGAATGGCTCGCCCCGATCGGGCACCACCCGTTCATCGGCGCGGCGCTTGGCACGCTCGCCCTGACCGCTATCGGCGGCGTGCTCTTCGCCCTTATCCTGATCCTTGCCGGTTGGGCCTATAACCTCTTCGCGTTCTTCACCGGTGGCCTCGAATTCGAGATGGTGTCACGCGATAGGCCGCGCCATCTGGAGATGCGACAAGGGCGGCCAACAGCGGCGGTGTCCTCGCGCCAGGCAACGCGCCGGACGCGCGAAAAGGAATCTCTCCTCGAAGACGACACGAACTTACGCTGGTGACGCACGGTCGGTGTGCAGCGTGGCGTCAACTGGCCGGTCGGCGCAAGAAGTGGACGCCGACACGCACCTTCGTCCCCTCTGTCCACGGCCCTTCGTGCCCTTCGCTCTCACGTTGCCACCCGAGTTCATCGGCGGCGGTGAGGAATTTTTGCGCGGCCTCGCGCCCCGGTTCCGCCAGCCACAAGACACCGCTGGGCGCGAGGAGCCGCGCGGTGAGCGCCAGTAATGGAGCAATGTCGCGCGTCTCGTAGAGAACATCGGCGGCGAGGATCAGCGGGTAGCCGCGGATGGCGTCGGCGCGTTCCAGGATTTCCGGCGACGGCGCACGCCAGTTGACCTCGATCGTGCGCGGCTCGTGCCCCGTATTCCGCAGGCTGTTGTAGCGACAGAGGCCCAACGAGACCGCCGAATAATCGGCGGCGAGCAGTTCCGCGCCCGCTTCCAATGCGGCGGCGGCGGTGACCCCGAGGCCGCTCCCCAGTTCGAGGACGGTGCGCCCTGCCAACTCGCTGCCCCGTGTGAGTGCGACATCGCCGAGCGCGATCCCGCTCGGCCAGATCTCCGCCCAGTAGGGCAGGTTCTGTTCGGGGTCGGTTTCGGCCTGATCGAGGAGTCGGTCGTGATCGGACGGGGTCAGGATCGTGTAAGTGCGCGCGGCGCGCGGCAGCGTGACCGGCACCTCTTTAACGGTCAATTGCTCGGTTAGGCGGGCGCGGAGCCGTGCGAGGCGGCGTTCGCGCGTTGTATCGTCAGTCATCGGCCCCTTTACTCCACTCTGCCCAGTCGTCAGCGAGATCAGACGGCGCGCAGCATCGCCCCGTGGCTGCCGACAAACGCAGCCGTGATCACGCTGATTATGCGCGAGTTTACGAGGGCATTTCGAGGAGGAGACGCCGGTGCTGCCAGAGATACCAGGCGGCGAGGGTCCGATAGGGGCGCAATGGCTCGCCGAGCGCCAACAATTCTTTGCGCTTCGGTCGCGCCGGTAGCGCGTACAGCCCCTGGGCCGCGATGACGATCCCGAGGTCATCGACGGGCCAGACATCGCGGCGACCGAGCGAGAAGATCAGGAACATCTCGGCGGTCCAGCGCCCGATCCCTTTCACCGCCACCAGTTGCGCGATGATCTCCTCGTCGGGTAACCGGCTGAGCGCCGCCAGATCGAGCGCGCCTTCCACGATCCGCGTGCTGAGGTCTTTCAGGTAGATCGCCTTGGCGCGCGAACAACCGACCGCGCGCAACTCCTCTTCGGGGATGGCCGCGAGGTGGCGCGGCGCAAGGGTCGCGTCGGGCGCGCAGAGGGCCACGACCCGCGCCACGATCGACGCGGCGGCCTTGATCGAGATCTGTTGCGAGACGATCGCATCGACCAGCGCGAGGTAATAATCGTTTTCCAGGGTCAGCGTACAGGGACCGACCGCGTCGATCGCGCGGGCCAGCGCCGGGTCGGCGGCGCGGAGATGGGTGATCCCGGCCTCGATGCTGGCCGGATCGAGGGTCGTCGCGATCATGCTGTTACGTGCGGCGCGGCTGCGCCGAGATGTTCGCGGAGGAACGCCGCGACGACCGCCAGCGATTCCTCGCTGACCTCATGCCCCATCGCGAACTCGCGATACTCCAGGCTCATCCCGAGCGTCTCCAAGACCCGCCGGGCACGCCGACCGATGATGACATCGACGATTGTATCGACGGTGCCGTGGATAATCAGCAGCGGCTGGCTCCGCGCGGCGGCGATGACCATCGGGAGATCGTCACCCTCGGGGAGATAGCCGCTCATCGCGACGAGGGCGGCGTAGCGCGACGCGGCGTGCAGCCCGGTATCGAGCGTCATCGCCGCCCCTTGCGAGAAGCCGATCAGGGCGCTTTGCGCTGGCGGTGTCGCCAGCCGCTCGTGCGTAGCTGCCAGGAACGCGCCCAATCGTTCGCGTGCTGCCAGGAGCGGCGAGGAAACGGGGACACCAGCGTGCGCGGCGTGTCGGCGTTCTGCGTCGGTCATGATCGGCTCGTACCAGGAGAAGTTTTCGCCCCAACCGCCGACATCAAGCCGATTGGGAGCCTGCGGGAAGATGTAGCGCCAGCCCGGATCGAGCACCGGGGCGAGTCCGGCGAGATCATCGGCATTGCTGCCGCGCCCGTGCAGGCCGATCACCAGCGGTGCGACGGCACCCAGGTCGCCATGCGCGACCTCGATATACCGCAGTCCCGCCGTCTCGCCGCGTTCCCCGACCCATTGCCCCGTCATCGCTCTGCCCCTGCGCTTAGTTCTGCTTGGCCTGGATCTGCTTGCGGATCTCCAACGGCGTCATCCCGTTCGTCGGGCGACCGACCACCGCATCGAGCGATTTGCGATCGTTGAAGCCGCGCGCCCGCGCCCAACTCCAAAACTCCGTCCAACCATAATTCGCCAGATCGACCACCTCGTCCTCGCCGTCATCCACCGGCTCGCGGCTGAAGCCGGGTGCCGCTGCCGCGGCGGGCGTGGGACGCGGGGCCGGTCGCACCGCCGGTTGCGGCGAAGTCGGCCTGAATTGCGGTCGCGCCGGTGGGGGTTCGACGACACGCATCGGTGCCTCGACGACCACTTCGCGTCGTTCCGCGCTGACGACATCCGGGACAAGATCGGGGATCGGATCCGGCTCGATCAGCGTATCTGCCGACTCGACCTCGCGGAGCGGTCGCACCGGTGCCTGACGGCGCAGATCGGCCGGGATCTGCTCGGAGCGTGGGGCAACCGGCACGCTGGGGGTGCGCTGAGCGACCGCCGGCTGCGGCGCGGTGATCGGGCGGGCGGGGGCTTCGTTGCGCGCGACTTCCGCGCGGGTGGGCAGCGGCCGCAGCGGCGGGGCCGGTTCGGCCACGTCATCGTCACCGAGATCCTGCACCGCCTGGGTATCGAACCCCAGCGCGAGCAGGGCGCGACCAAGCGCCTTCGTCTCCGCCTTCTCGATGAAATCGCCGAAATCCTTGGCCGATTCCGCGCCGTAGCCGGTCGCGGAGCCGCCACCGGGGATAGCCACGAGCGCCTTGAAGATCGCCATGTCCGATGTGATCGTGACATGCTCGGTGCTGATCTGCGCGTCCGGGTGTTCCGAGCGCAGCCAGACCAAACGCCACTTCACGCCGAGATAATCGCTACCCCCGTCGCGCCCGCGCGCTTGGCGCAGATAACGCGATGGATCGAACTTTGCCCTGCCTCCCGCGCCGACTCCTTGCTCGCTCATCACTTGCCTCTCTTGCGGTTGCGCCCCGAGGGTCGTCGGAGGCCAGGCCGAGACCGCCGGAGCATTTGTACGTACAGAACAAATGATAGCAGATCGCGGGCCGACTCGCCCATCCATTCGCGAGCGGGTGCAGCGATTGTTCTTGGGCACAAATATCCCTGCCCGCATCGCAACCGGGAAGGATGGCCACCGTTCTGTTGTCGAATAGTGGTCATTCGGGGTCGGGTGCTCGCACACTCTCGGGAAGATCGGACTCGGGAAGATCGGAGGACAGGTGCACCGGAAATTGCTCGTGTTGATCTTGATCGGTTTGCTTAACCTGGGGGTGGTGTTCTCGCTGCCCGCACTCCCCGTGCGTGCCGATGATCCCGCCGGGAGTGATGCGGCCTGGGTGGTGATCCGCGCCAAGCTGCCGCGCGATACGCCGGTCTTCCGCCCGACCTGGCTCCCCGAACGATTCCGTCAGGCGGGGACCGCCACCACCACCGGCCCGTTCGTCGGCGTGGGCTACACCAGCGACGAGGGCGACATAGTGCTGTTCGTCTTCGGCGGCTCGAATACGTGCGCCACGCCCCAGCAACCGAGCGTGGAGGCGGCGCTCTTCCATGGCAATCGCGGCTCCCTTACCGTCTGGCCGGAGGGTTGTTTTCCCGCGATCAGTGCCAACTGGACGGAAGTGGGCAAGACGTACAGCATCCAGGGGAACAAGGGGGCACGCGCCGCCGCGCTGAGCCGCGAGGAGTTGCTGCGTGTGATCGCCGGGTTGACGCGGATCGAGCCGGAGGGGCAGGCTGTCTCGCCGCTCACCTACACCGCCGGGGCGAACTGCTACCCGCAGACGAATCTCTGCCTCGCCGGCCTGTTCCGGGCGTACTTCGAGGCGCATGGCGGGGTCACGGTCAACGGCTACCCGCTGACCGAGGAGATCGCCGCGACGCTGGAAGATGGCCGTGTCTATCAGGTGCAGTATTTCGAGCGTACGCGCCTGGAATTCCACCCCGAGTACGCGGGCACGCCCTATGAGGTGCTGCTCGGTCAGTTCGGGCGGCGGATCCTCGCCGACGTGCCGGGCGCGCCGGTCGCCCCGGTGGCGGCGCGTCCCGGCGAGGCGTTCTTCCCCGAGACAGGCCACAATGTCGCCCCGCGCTTCGCGGCCTACTGGTCGGCCAACGGTGGGCTGGCGCAGTTCGGCTACCCGCTCTCCGAGCCGTTCGCGCAGCAGTTGGAGGACGGCAAGACCTACACCGTGCAGTACTTCGAGCGTGCCCGCTTCGAGCTGCACCCGGAGAATGCCCCACCATACGATGTGCTCCTCGGTCAGTTCGGGCGGCGGATTCTCGCCGAGTCGCAGCGCTGATGGCCGGGTATGCGGCGCGTTGGGTCAAGCGGTGGGAGATAATGTCGTCGCTGATTGGATCGGCGCGAATATCGCCCAATCCGCACCTGTCTTGCTTCGTCGTGGCGACCGGGCTAGAGTAGTGGCGAGTGCTGCGTTTGGTGGCAGCGAGGAGGGGAAAGACGATGTGCGGCGATCTCCAGCACTACTCGGATCACCTTGCTGGGTCCGGCGAGGACGAATTTTTGCTCGATACGCCGCGTGTGCGTGATTTCATCGCCGCGGTGCGCGCGGCGATCGCGGCGTCAACCGGCCCGGCCCTGGCGATCGACGCGATTCGCCCGACTTTCGCCACCCTCTTGCATGATACCGCCTGGCTGCCCGACGCATACCAGGCCCCGGTGCCGGAGAGCGGGATGGGCGGCGGGATCGGACAGTGGTTAATTTTCCGGTCAGGGGGGCGTGACCTCAGCCTTTTTGCGCTCGTCGTGCCGTCCGGTTCGATGACGCCGGTCCACGATCATCTCGCCTGGGGATTGATCGGTCTCTACAAGGGCGAACAGGAAGAAACGGTCTATGCGCGGCGCGATGACACCATGCCGGTCGGCGAGCGCGAGGAACTGACGCTGAGTCAGCGGCGGATCGTGCAGCGTGGGGAGTTCTACCCCCTGCTCCCCCCGGTCGAGGATATTCACCGCGTGCGTACCCTCTCGGCGGAAAGTTCCGTCTCGCTCCACCTCCTCGCCAACGACACTGGCTGCATCTGGCGTCACGCCTTCGACCCCGAGACGGCGGGCGTACGGCCCTTTCGTTCTGGCTACGTGAATAGGGCGTGTGGCGAGTCGGTAGTCGGTAGTCGGTAGTCCGTAGTCCGTAGTCCGTAGTCCGTAGTTGCTGCGTGGTAGCGTTATAGCACTGTGCTGGCAGCGAACCTCTACTACGGACTACGGACTACCGACTACCGACTACCGACCCCCGACTACCAACTACCGACTCGTCGCTGTTGCCAGCCCCCACACGACCCCGTATACTTGCCCATGCAGGCGGGGCGACGGAGCTGAGGGCCAGGATGGTCCTCGGCTATTTGTTCGTGTAGCCTGCTTTTGGTTGCACCCGCCCGTGGGAGGTGGGTGCGACCGTTGGTATTGGTGGTTATAGGGGCGTAGTGCATACGCTCAAAGGAACGCGGGCATGGCCGAACTGAAGCAGACGCTTCTCACCGCCGAAGGCAAAGCACAACTTGAGGCGATGTTGCCAACCCTGGTCGCGCAGAAACGAGAGATCAAAGAGCGTTTACAGGGAACGAAAACCTATGGCGATGCCGCCGATGGTGGTGAGGGGACTGAAGCGAAAGAAGAGTTGGCTCGCATCGACCGGAAGATCAACGAGATCGAGCACATGTTGCGGAACGCCAAGCTCGTTGACGCCAGCTTATACGATGGGACGGTCCAGATCGGCTCGCGCGTGACGATCACCGATGATGCCGGCGAGGTCGAAACCTGGACGATCGTGGTGCCCGCCGAGGCGAGCACCCGTAACCACAAAATATCCGACCAGTCCCCGATGGGTGCGGCGATGATCGGCAAGGTGATCGGCGACGAGATCCGCGTCCGCGCGCCCGGCGGCGATCTGGTGTACACGATTCGGACGATTGAGTAGTCAGTCGGTAGTCGGTAGTCGGTAGTCGGTAGAGTCTCGCTGCTACTCTGCGCTTGCCGTTTAGGCTGCGCCTCAGCAGACGGTTTCTACCGACTACCGACTACCGACTACCGACTACCGAGGAAACGATGAGCACCGAACAACTCGATCAGGATCTGCCGGAGCAGACGCGCGTTCGGCTGGATAAGGCTGCGCGGCTGCGTGAGTTGGGGATCGACCCGTATACGTCGCGTGCGGAGCGCACGCATCAGATCGCGGAGTTGGCGGCGTTGTTGCCACCTGTGGATGTAGCTGAGGGTGGCGAGGTGGGCGGCACCCCGCCGCC
>DATCMP010000563.1:0-4453 GCA_036563365.1 Thermomicrobiales bacterium | reverse complement strand
TCCACGCACTATCCCTTTCACCCCTGCACCTGTTCGCCCGTTCGTTCCTGTACCTGCCGCTGAATCGTCAGCATGACTTCGGCGGGGAGCGCCTTGGCGGGCGCGGTGTTGATCGCGCGGACCTGTGCCGGATCGAGCTTGTGCCGACGATCGGCGGTCAGCAGGCCGTTCGTCTCCTGCGCGGTGTCGGTCAGTTGGGTGTAGCAGAAGCCCTTGAGCGGCGCGCAATCGAGGATCGCGCCGATATACTCGGCGTAACGCGCCAGGTACTGCTCGGCGTCGGGGACGACATCATAGCCGTACCAGCGCTCGCCACTCGCCGGGGCATAAGCGATCCCGCCGCACTCGGTGAGTAAGACCGGCTGGCCCTCGTATTCGACGCCCGCAACGGTGACGATATGGCTCTGGGGTATCGGATCGGTGCCGATGAGCGTCCGTGCCAACGCCTCGGGGGTGCCGTATCGCTCGCGCAGGGTCGCGCCATGCGGCGCATAGTCGTGGATCCCCCAGATGTCGTTGCTCAGGTGTTCCCAACCGTCGTTGCCGATCACCGGGCGGGTCGGGTCGATGGCCCGGGTGAGGTGGTAGAGGGCTTGGACGTAGTGCTGCTGCGTGTGATCACGCGGCAGCGCCGGGACGCCCCAACTCTCGTTGATCGGCATCCAGGTGACGATGCACGGGTGGCTGTAATCGCGCCGTACCACATCGAGCCATTCGCGCGTCAGCCGTTCGACCGCGAGCGGCGAGAAAACGAAAGCGTTCGCCATCTCGCCCCACACCAACAGCCCGAGGCGATCGCACCAGAAAAGGAAGCGTGGATCCTCGACCTTTTGATGGATCCGCACGCCGTTGAAGCCCAATTCTTTGACCAACTCGACCTCGCGGCGCAGCGCATCGGCGCTCGGCGCGGCGAGGTGCGACTCCGGCCAGTAACCCTGCTGCAGGACGAGGCGCTGGTAGTAGGGCCGGTCGTTGAGCAGGAATTGCCCGCTCAGGAGCGCGATGCTGCGGAGCCCGGCGTAGCTGCCGACCTCATCGATGATCGTGTCACCATCGAGCAAGGTCAGTTCAGCCTCGATCAGGTTGGGATAATCGGGCGACCAGAGGTATTTCTGGCGTGCGGCGGTCGTCGAGAAGTTGGCCGAAAGGATTTGGAGCTCACGGACACACTCACGCTCGGTCAGCAGATAGGTGTCGTCAGCCAGGGTGGTGCCATCGAGGCTCAGGCGAACGCGCAGGTGGAGCGGGCGAGCGGGTGTCTTGTTGAGCGCTGCCCGTAAACCGAGGCAACCGTGTTCGGCCTGTGGCGTCCAGCGGAGTTCGGCGATGTGCGTCGCGCCGACCGGCTCCAACCAGACCGCCTGCCAGATGCCGGTGGTGCGGCTGTGCCAGATTCCGCGCGATTCCCGCTCCCAATACTGCTTGCCGCGCGGCTGCGTCAGATCGTGCGGATCGTCCTCGGCGCGTACGACGATGCTCTGCTCCGCCGTGTCGTCCCGCAGCGCGTTGGTGATGTCGGCGCTGAACGGCGTCTGCCCGCCCTCGTGCTCCGCGACGAGTTGACCGTTGACCCAGACGCGGGCGCGGTAATCGACCGCGCCGAAGTGGAGCAGCAAGCGTTCGTCAGTCACGTTGCCAACGTCTGCCTTGCGCCGAAAGCCGCGTCGCCCGCGCCCTTGTCGTGGCGTGGTGTATTCGAAGGTGCGTCGATACCAGACGATCGGGTGGAACGCGGCGTCGCCGATACCGCTTGCGGGCGACTCCGGCGGGAACGGCACCTCGATAGTGCGCGTGAACGGCGCGGCATCCTGGTGCCAGCCCGCGCTCGCTCCCGCATCGGCATCATCATACGCGAAGCCCCATGAGCCGTTAAGTTCGGTCCATCGAGCGCGGGTGCGCTGCGGGCGTGGGTGAATGGCGGCGCATTCCAGGGGCGTTTGGTCGGACACAGAGACTCCTCTCTCAATTATTCCAGCGGCCCGTTCCGATCTTATCGGCTCTTATCGGCTCTTATCGGTAATTCCTCACGAAATCATAGATGCCGTAAGCGACGATCACGGCATCTATGAAGAATAGTTGCGCTGTGCCTCCACCGATCCCCGGCGGTCCTATCATCGCGTCGCTCTACATTGGGGTGTTACCTACTTATCGCTCTGTGCCATCAATTCGAGCGAAAAAATAGTCATGGGACTGGAACCAAGCGGGGTCCTCAGGGCGCGGTTCTAGGATAGCTTCTGGGTCGCCTCTCAACCAGGAGGACCAGTAGTCGTTCTCCGCGAGAGTAGCGAAATGCGTAGACAGGAATGCTCGCGCTTGCGATGCAAAGCCTATCCATGCTTGTTCCAAGCGCTCGTAACTCACCTGTACGGTCTTCTCTCGGATCGTTGAGTGGACGAGAACGGTGTCGCCGACCATTTTGAAGATCAGCATCTCGCCAAACTCACATCCGATGTCGAAGTCAGCATAGCCATACTGTTTGGCTCGATACAACGCAAGCAGTCCATGCCTGGCAATGTCGGGCACCCATAGTCGTAGTCCAGCCTGGATTGGATCATCTTCGGCCTCCTCGAGACCAAGCAACTCAATGTCAGCGATCCTGATCCAGATCTTTATCTCGCTGAATGCGCTATTGCTTGAGGCGTACGCTTCTCGATCAAACCTCATCGTAACCATGACCTGACTACCTACCTGCCCTGCCCAGGCGCGGGGAATCCATGTGCCGGATCATCGAGGACCAACACCCAATCGTTGTCGTGGCCGCTGCTCGGCGGGGTGAACTCGTGTGTTGTGCCGGTGGCGAATACTCCCGCTTCGGTGGCGTTGCCGGTGCGCGGGTCGTACCAGTGGGCGCTCGACCGTTCGCCAGAGAGGGCGTTGAGATCGGCGGTGAAGGTCTGTCCGGTGGGACTGTAGATCAGTGCGTAGCTGCCGTCGGCGGCGCGGGTGGCGCGGCGATGATCGGCACCGCTGCCGGGGTCGCCGACGATCAGCGATTGATCGGGGATCCGGTCGAGGAAGGGGCGCGATTCGAGGAGGGCGCGGGCATGGCGAAGCTGCGCCGCGCCGGGCAATTCGAGCGCGTCTTGCCAGGATCGTCGCACGCCGAAGCGATCCTCTATCCCCGGTCGCCAGCACTGGAAGATCCCGTTCGCCCCGTAGGTATGCCCGAACGCCCCCGCGAAGAGCGCCCAGTAGGCGGCGCGGCGGGCGTCGTACTCATCGAAATAGCCCTCGCCATCGACCACCGGATGATCCTCGTAGCACGGCTCGCCATCGAAGATCGGCTTTGTGGGGGTGAGCGCGTAGTCATGCTCGATCATCGCGTAGTTCGCGAAGTCGCGGCGGCGGTGTCCCGACTGGATCATGTTGAAGTCGAGCCAGTCGTCGGTGTGGAAGACCGCCGAGGAAGACTGGCGACCTTGCGGATGGAACGTCATCAGGTGCCGCCCGCCATCGCCAGCGTCGAGTCCCGCCGCCAGTGCGCGCCAGGTGGCGAAGTGATGTTCCTCCTTCGGCGTCCGATCGCCGCCGATGACCCAGATGATCGGCGCGTCGCGATACCGCTGCCCGAGGTAACGGCCATAACTCTCGGCATTCTGCGGCGTGAACACCTCCGGCCCGGTGCCCCAGCCGACCGGGCCGACCTTGTCGCCCCAGGTGGGCAGCAGCGCGACGTACATCCCGAGCGCGCCCGCTTGTTCGACCAGATCATCGACGTGACGGAAGTAGGCGTCGTTCGGTTGTGTCGGATCGAGATTCGCGAACGGGAGTTCGCCGTACGGATTGGGGACGGTCAACCCGTCGAACTCGGAGATCGCCACCGTCTGGATCACGGTGAACCCTTTGCTGGCCCGATCGTGCAGATAGCGCCCCACTTCCTCGCGGCTGAGACGCTGGATCGCGGCCCAGCCGGTATCGCCGAGGAAAAAGAACGGCGCCCCATCGTCGTGGACCAGGACCCGGCTATTCGCGCTGACCCTGAGCATCGATCTATCCCTCCCCGCTATAACGGTTATTCGCTTGCGGGCGCATTGTCGCAGAAGATCGCTCGCGATGATCTATGCCGCCTGTGCTTATGCGCCGGTGGTGGGCTGGTGGCTTCAGCCGTCAATCCCCCCTCACGTAGACGCCCCATCCGCACCGGCGCTATCCCTGGACAGCTTGCACCACTTGTTTGATGATGAGCGCGCAACGCCTGACAAGGCAAGGCCATCGGCTCGCGCCGCTTCGTCGTTCGTACTTCGTCGTTCGTACTTCGTACTTATTCGTACTTAATGGAGGGGGAAAGATGTTCAACTACAGCCGGATCGTTGATCTGACGTTGCCGCTGGTGCCGGGGGCTGGTGATCGCCCGCTGACGATCGAGCGGGGCCGCACGGAGGAGATCACCGTGCATGTGCCGGTCGATCACGACTGGTACATCATGCACCGCGTGGCGACGATCAGCCATATC
>DATCMP010000560.1:0-6361 GCA_036563365.1 Thermomicrobiales bacterium | reverse complement strand
AGTGTCCATCTGGCGAAGCGGGTGCTGCCCGATATGGTTGCCCGCGGGCAGGGGCGTGTCCTCTTCACCTCGTCGATCGCGGCGCTGATGCCCGGGACGTTCGAGGCGATCTATGCCGCGTCGAAGGCTTTCATTCAGTCGTTCGCCGAGGCGCTGCGTAACGAGTTGAAAGATACCGGGGTGACGATCACCGCCTTGCAGCCCGGCCCGACCGAGACCAACTTCTTCCATCGCGCGGATATGGATGATACAAGGGCGGGTGCGAGCAAGAAGGATGACCCGGCACAGGTGGCTAAGCAGGGCTTCGACGCCCTCATGGCGGGCAAAGACCACGTCGTCGCGGGCTCGTTCGCCACTAAAGCCCAGGCCGCGATGGCCAAGGTGCTGCCGGATACCGCTACGGCCCAAATTCACCGCGGCATGGCCGAGCCGGGTTCAGCGAAGCAGTAGTCGCGTCGCGCGGTAGCGCCTGTATGGATCAGCGCCAGGGTACCGACCGGTACCCTGGCGCTTTGTTTACCCCCATCGTTTGGCCGATGTGCCACCGTAACGAGCCTGGTCACGCTCTATCGACGCGTGTGCTAACGCCGCTGCATCCTAGCGACACAAGATTGCCCGGCCCCGAAGCGTGGAGCTTCCCTGCCGGGAATGCACAGGGCGCGGGGGCGGGCGCGATCGCTACCCCGCCCGCCCCCGTTCGTCTTACCGCTTTCGCTACGGTGTCAGGACCACCTTGATGCAACCGTCCTCGCGCGCTTTGAATGTCTTATACGCGCCCGGAGCTTCGTCCAGTTTCAGGCGGTGGGTGATGATGAAGGTCGGATCGAGGTCGCCCGCCTGGATATGTTCGAGCAGCGGTTGGAGATACCGATGGACATGGGTTTGCCCCATGCGGAAGGTCAGCCCCTTCCCAAACGCCGCACCCATCGGCATCTTGTCCACCACCCCGCCATAGACACCGGGGATCGAGACGGTGCCGCCCTTGCGGCACGCCTGGATCGCCTCGCGCAGGACGTGGGCGCGATCGGTCGCCAGGAAAACGGCGGCCTTGGCCCGATCGAGCAGGGCATCCGGGGCGTGTCCGTGGGCCTCCAGGCCGACCGCGTCGATGCAGACATCCGGGCCGCGACCGCCGGTCAGCTCGTTCAACCCTTCGAGAACCGAGTCCGCCGAGAAGTCGATCGTCTCGGCCTTGCCCTGCTCGCGCGCCATCGACAAACGCTCGGCTACTTCATCGATCACGATCACCCGCTCCGCGCCGAGCAGATAAGCGCTCTTGACGGCGAGTTGGCCGACCGGCCCGCCGCCCCAGATCGCCACCGTGTCGCCGCGCTGGATATTGCCGTTCTCTGCCGCCTGATAGGCGGTGGGCAGGATGTCGGTCATGAACAGGACCTGCTCGTCGGTGAGGCCGTCGGGGATCTTGAAGGGGCCGACATCGGCGAAGGGAACGCGCACGTACTCCGCTTGCCCCCCGGCGTAGCCGCCCATCATGTGCGAATAACCGAAGAGCCCGGAAGGGGAAGCACCGTAGAGCTTTTCGATCATCCAGGAATTCGGGTTGGAGTTATCGCAGAGGGACCAGAGATCGTGCTGGCAGAAATAACAGTTGCCGCAGGCGATCGTGAACGGGACGATCACGCGGTCGCCCTTCTTGAGGTTCTTGACCGCCGAGCCGAGCTCCACGACTTCGCCCATGAACTCGTGGCCCAAAATGTCGCCCTTCTGCATCGTCGGGATGTAGCCGTCGTAGAGATGCAGATCGGAGCCGCAGATCGCGGTCGATGTCACCTTGACGATCGCGTCTCGCGGATTGACGATCTCCGGGTCGGGGACCTGCTCCACCCGGACATCATCCTTGCCATACCAGCATAAAGCGCGCATTCTTGCTCCTATCGCCGTCGTTATTTCGGTTCGGACGTGGCCTCGCTGATCGCGCCGGTCAACGTGGGGAGACCCCCGCCCGGCCCGGTCGGCTGCCGATCGTTCGTCGGCAACTCGCCCGCTTCCATCAGTTGCTTGAAGCGCCGCAGATCGTCCGCGACCTGCCGACCAGGCTCCTCGCCGAGGAGCTTGGCGATGGCAACACCGGCTTTCCCGGCGGGCGGCGCATACGAAAGGGTCACGCGAACTTCGGTGCCACGCCCGAAGGGGGCGGGAGTGAAGCGCACCGAGCCGGCGTTGCCGATCTGTGCCCCTTCGATCGATTGCCAGGCGATCAGCTCGTTTTCGACATCGTTGATGATCTGCGCGTCCCACGCAACACTCTGCCCGAGCGGTGCCTTGGCTTGCCAATGTGAGCGCCCACCGCCCAGCTCGTTCACCGCTTCCAGGTGGTGCATAAACTGCGGCAGGTTGGCGAAGTTGTGCCAGAACCGGTAGAGCTCATCGGCGGGCTTATTGATCGTGACCACATTGACCGATTTCTGCCCCTCGCCGTGCTTCACGCTCGCATCGTCATTGTGCCCTTGCAGGCCCTGCGTCCGACGATAGACGCCGTAGGCGGCGATGCCGATCGCGCCGCCCGCTAATGCCAGGGCTACGCCCGCGCGGGTATTGGCTTGCGTCGTATCCGTTCCCTCCATCGCCCTTCGACCTTTCTGCTACGCGATTACTCGCGACACTCCGAGCGGCTTTCTCGATCCTGCAAGCGCAGCAAACATGCCAGCACGGCAACGATGACGTTCGGGCTGGCCCCGATGCTGTTTTTAGATCGCGAGGTTCAGTGTCTATCGGCGATGAGCGCGGCGTTGCCCGCTATCGTGGCGGGTAACTTGCGCCTGAAGCTAGGGTATGGGGGGATCGACGACGGTACAGGAGTGATGCAGATGACGATAGTGCGACGGGTACTGGCCCCGCTGCTGGTTGCTGGGACGTCCGTATTCGCGGCGTCGAAGGCAGCACGGCGGTCGCGACAGATCGATTTTCATGGGCGGGTGGTCGTGATCACCGGCGGCTCGCGCGGGCTGGGTCTGATACTGGGGCGAGAACTGGCCGAGCAAGGGGCGCGGCTGGCCCTGGTGGCGCGAGATGAGGTCACGCTGGAACGCGCCCGCCAGGATCTCAGCGAGCGTGGTGCGGAAGTGCTGGTCCTCCCGTGCGATGTCGGCGAGCGGGACGCCGTTGAGCAGGCGGTCGCGCGCATCATCGTGCAGTACGGTCGCATCGATGTATTGATCAATAACGCGGGGATGATCGAGGCGGGGCCGGTGGAACATATGGCTATCGCTGATTTCGAAACCGCGATGGCGACCCATTTCTGGGGGCCGCTCTATCTGACGCTGGCCGCACTCCCCTATCTGCGCCAGGGCGAAGACGCGCGAGTCGTCAATATCGCCTCGATCGGTGGTCAACTCGCGGTGCCGCATCTCGTGCCGTATTCGGCGAGCAAGTTCGCGCTGGTCGGGCTTTCGGATGGCCTGCGCGCCGAACTGGCGAAAGACGGTATCCGCGTCACCACGGTGAACCCGGGGCTATTGCGGACCGGCTCGCCGCCGAACGCGCAGTTCAAGGGTCGCCACCGCGCCGAGTATGCCTGGTTCACGATCTCCGACGCGCTGCCGATCACCTCGATCGATGCTCGGCGCGCCGCGCGGCAGATTCTCGATGCCTGCCGTTACGGCGATCCCGAGCTGACGATCACCTGGCAGGCGAAGGCCGCGATCCTCGCGAACGCGCTCGCCCCCAGCCTGCTAGCCGAGGTGATGGGCCTGACGACCCGGCTCCTACCTCGGCCTACCGGAGCCGATGGTGACGCGGCGCGTACCGGTCGCGAGAGCGAGTCGGCCCTCGCCCCTTCGCCGCTGACCGCCCTTTCCGATCGCGCGACCCTGGAGAACAACGAGGGCGATGGCCGGTAGCGCGTAAGGAACTCGACCCGGAAGCTTGGCACCAGTCGGGCGGATCGCGATGGCAAACAGGAAAAAGGGCGAACAGTGCCAGCCACACTGTTCGCCCGTATCGGCGCGGCATCTCGCCACAAGCGCCACGCCTACTATTAATGACGCTGTGCGCGGCCGAATGTTCCGGTTTGCGCCAGCACGTTCTTGGATACGCCGCCCGATCGTCGCCCTCCTTCGCTGTCCCTGGCCTTGACCCGTGCTTGCCGGTCGCGTACCTTGATTCCGACGACCCTCTGCGCTGATCGCTCGACATGTATCCGCGCCGGATATTGGTCGTGTTTGTGGAGGTGGACCGATGAATCAAGCCGTCACCGCCTATATCGACAAGATCACTCAGGGATGGCAAGTGCCGATCTGCACCCGGATCCGGGAGCTGATCCATCAAGCAGTCCCCGATGTGGAAGAGCGTATCCAGTACGGGAAGCCGCACTTCCTGCAGGGCGGCAAGTATGCGTTCGTGCTCGCCCCCGCGAAAGGATGGGTCAGCTTCACGATTTTTAACGCCACGACGCTCGAAGCGCCCGCGGGCTATTTCGAGCAAGGGCCGCCCGAGCGGAAGACGATTAAGCTCCGCGCGGGGCAGGAAGTCGACTACGCATTCTTATCGACGCTGATCCAGCAAGCAGTCGGCGCAAATTTGGCGTAAAAAGACGACGCGTCTTTCGTTAACTTATGCTCCGCTCGGCGCGCCGCCCGGCTGTTTTCGCAGGCGATACATTTTGGCGCGGCAAACCTCGTCCTCGGTAATACTCAAGTGTCGCCTACGCTGATCATTGCTGCGAGTTGGGTTGTAGCCCGCGATGGTAGGCCGACCAACCTGTCGGGCGATCCGGGCGGCTGCGATGCCACACCGGGACGACACTACGCGGCTCGTCCGCGATCGAGGGCTGCTTCTCCGGCGCGGAGAGGAGAACATCGTGGCGACCCTCACCGAGGGCTGGCGTGATCGGGCGCTTGCGGGTGGTCCAGCGAGCGCCGCGTGCGAGCCCGCTAGGAGATCGGTGCGGGTAGTGCGATGCCGCCTGCGTCAACCGCTATCCGGTTACCAGTCGGGATCGAGGTGACGAGCTTCATCCGCGCCCTCGTTCGTCGCGGCGAGGCAGACGAGCCGCTTTGCCACGGATGCGCGTGGCCCGCTGCCCCGCGTCGATCACGCCGATCGACGCGGGGCAGCGATCACCTCCTCCACGCTCAGTCGCGCAGGAAGCGGAGGGCGACCGCCGCGTGCATGGCGACACCGGTGGCGAGGGCTTCCTCGTCGATGTCGAAGCGGGGGTGGTGATGGCCGTAGGTGATCCCGCGCGCCTCGTTGCGTACCCCGAGGCGATAGAACGCCCCCGACGCGGCGTTGATCAGGTAGGACATATCTTCCGCGCCCATCCCCGGCGGCACATCGGCGATGCGGTCCTCCCCGACGACGTCGAGCGCGACTTCGCGGACGAGCGCGGCCATCGCGTCATCGTTGACCAGCGGCGGATACCCGAAGGTGTACTCAACCTCCGCCGTACCCCGGAAGGTCGCCGCGATCCCCTGGCAGACCGCTGGGATCCGCTCGGCCAGGAGTTGCCGCGTCTTCTCGTCGGTTGTGCGTACCGTCGCCTTGAACGTTGCCTCCTCGGGGATGACGTTGCTGACCGTGCCTGCGTGGAGGGTGCCGACGGTGATCACGGCGGGCGCGAGCGGATCGACCTCGCGGCTCACCAAGCTCTGCAGGGCGACGATGCAATGGGCGCCGATCACGATCGGGTCGATCGCGATCTGCGGTCGGGCGGCGTGGCCCCCGAGTCCCCGGATCGTCACCGCCGCCGAGTCCGCCGCCGCGTTGACCGCGCCGGGCCGCACCGCGACCTGCCCGACCGGCACATTGGAGCCGACGTGGATCCCGAACGCGGCATCGACGTGCGGATTCTCTAACACGCCCGCCGCGATCATCGGCTTCGCGCCGCCGCCGTTCGCCTCTTCGGAAGGCTGGAAGAGGAACTTCACCGTCCCCGCGAAGTCGGCGCGGCACTCCGACAGGACGCGCGCCGCGCCGAGCAGCATCGCCGTGTGGGCATCATGGCCGCAGGCGTGCATCGCGCCCGGGTGCTCGCTCTTGTACGGCACGTCGTTCAATTCGGTCATCGGCAGCGCGTCCATGTCCGCGCGCAGGAGGACACAGCGCCCCGGCCCCTTCCCACCGTGCAGGATCCCGACGACGCCGGTCTGCGCGATCCCGGTCTGCACCTCGTCGAGGTTATACGTCCGCAGGCGATCCGCGACGAAACGTGCCGTCTCGTGCTCCTGAAACCCAAGCTCGGGATGCTGGTGCAAGAAGCGGCGGTCGGCGATCACGCCGGGACCGATCTCCTCGGCATATTCGCGGATCTCGGCGATGGTTACCATCGGCTCTTTTCCTTTCACGTCTTTGCCAGGTCTGTCGCGCCAGCGGCATAGTAACTCTCTGTCACAATGGCCAG
>DATCMP010000540.1:0-4201 GCA_036563365.1 Thermomicrobiales bacterium | reverse complement strand
GTGGCCCGCAGGCCACCTAGCGCCGGTTTCAACCGGCGACCCACGCCGCGAACACCACCGTGCTCCTGCTGCGCCACACATCGCTGCACCACGCTCCGTACTTCACCGGTCGACCGGCCCGCTTCGCCCCCCTCGCCCATTCATCCCCTACCGATCCATCGCCGCCCAGCGTCGCCGGTCGGCGTCGCGCAGTTCGAGGTCGGGGCGGATGCGGATCTGCTCCAGGTTGCGCGCGGGGACGATCAGGTTGTACTGGTCGATCTTCGTGTTCAGTTCGCCGACCTTGCGGCGATAGTCGGTGGCGAAGCGCGCCCGGCGTTCGCGGTCCCGCTCGGCGACGTAATAGTCCAGGATGCGTTGGCAGCGCTGGCGCTCGGCGTCGATCTCGCGGTTGAGCTCGATCCAGGCGGGCAGCGCATTGTTGTCTTTGAGGATCTTGAGGCCCATCGCGTCGTCGCCGGCGTAGGCCCGCACATTCGGATCGTCCGGCGCGAGGGGCTGGCCTTTGCCGCGCAGATTATCGAACATCCCCCGTTCCTGGGCCTGCCGAATCTGCCGGTCGATCCAACTCTCGAACTGCGCGAAGGGGAGCCCTTTCGGATGGCGGGCGGGGGGGGTGATCTCGTCAGGCTGCGCCTCATCCGGCGTTGCCGGGGCTTCGCGCGTGTCGCGCGCCGCGTCACCCACGCGCCTCAGTTCCTCGATCCGCCGCTGTCGTTCGTCGCTCATCCGTACCTCCGTCGCTACCGCCGACCCTCCCGACTCCCTTTAATCGTACTACGGCACGGGGTGTGCAGCCCACGTTGCTTGGCGTGTATCTTGCGAACTGTCTGGGCGTGGGGGACCGGCAGCGGGGGAGGCGACGGTGGGCGACACCGCCGCGCCTACGCTGGTTTGAGGCCCCTCGGTATACTTAAAGGGATAGCGCACGGCGGGGGGACAACGGAGTCCGGCGACCCGCTGCGTCAGACTCGGAGGCGACCGCGTGAATAACTCGATCAAGCTGCCAGTAGCCGCGCTGAGTATCGCGGTGCTTTTCGCAATCTTCACCTTCGGCTCGATCATCGCGCGGACCACCGAGAGCACCGGCGGGGGGAGCCCCGAACAGGCCCTCGCGGCGCGCGGTGGGGTTCTCTACAACCAACTGGGTTGCCAGGCGTGCCACAGCTTGCAAGGCGCGGCGGGGGCCGGCCCGGCATTGAACGGTGTCTACGGGCGGACCCAGGTGCTCGATAACGGGCAGACGATCGTCGCCGACGACGCCTATCTGCGCGAGTCGATCCTGAACCCCAACGCCAAGATCGTCCAGGGCTATCAACCGAATGTCATGTTGGGCGGTATCCAGGGGGTATTGGGGCAATTAAACTCTGGCGACACGACCGACGCCCTGATCGCGTTCTTAAAGAGCGTCAGTCCCGAGGCCAACGGCACGCCGGGCGCGAACGGGACACCCGGGGCGGGCGGCACGGTGACGCCGCGCGGCGGCCCCTCCGCGACGGCCACACGTTAGCCTCCGCGGAGAAATAACGACGGTGCTGCCCCCGCTCTTTCATCAGGAGCGGGGGCAGTATTCTTGTCGTGCCCTTGTCGTCGCGTGGGGGCCATCGCGCGATGCGCGTTATCTGGCGTGCGGCGCGCGGGAGGCGGTGCCGACGGTATCGTCGCTGAGCGCACCCGCCCGCTCGGCGGAGAGATAGACGCGGATCGTCTCGACGAGCTCGTCGAGGTCGAACGGCTTGGCGATGAACCCGGCGAAGCCCCGCGCCTGCCAACGCGCGAAGTGCCGCTGCGGATGGGCGGAGAAGATGACCACGCGGGATGTCCCCGCGCGGGTCTTGATCGTTTCGAGCGCGGGCCACTGATCGAGCGCGAAATCGCTGTCGAATTCGGCGAGGGAATCGGCCAGGATCAGATCGAAGCGGTCGTGGCCGAGGGCCGCGACCGCCGCGGGGAGATCGGCAGCCAGCGTCACGCGCAAGCCCTCTTCGGTCAGCGCCTCGCCGAGGAGATCGAGGATCGGTCGCTCGTCGTCAACCACCAGCAGGGTATGTGGCCGGGCGGGGGGCGTCTCAATACGAGAATGCATAGGTGTGGCCTCCTCCACGCACCTGGTCGGTCGCGTGTTGATCTGCATCGACTGCATTCCCCTATCGCCCTATCGTATTGGGAGTATACGCCGCCGGGAAGGGATAGGCAAGCGGGTGGCGGGGTGAATCTGGCGCGGGCTATCCCGGCTATCGTACCGCATCGGGTGTGTGCCCAGGCATGGGCTCTTGGACAGATACCGCGAGCGCCGGGGCATTTGCCCCGGCGCTCGCGTTCGGTTGGGATCGGTGCGGTCGTGGCTTAGTGGCAGCTCTGGGCGGACCCGGCGCTGTCGGCGGTGCGGAAGGAATGACCGCAGCCGCAGGTGGTGACGGCATTCGGGTTGCTGACCGAAAAACCGGCCCCCATCAGGCTCTCGACGTAGTCGATCTCCGCGCCATCGAGCATCGAGGAGGAGAAACGGTCCACGACGACGCGGACCCCATCCTGCTCGAAGATTTCATCGGCATCATCGTACTGGTCTTCCAGCACCATCCCATAGGAGAAACCGGAGCAACCACCGGGCGTGATGTACACGCGCAGGCCGACATCCGGGCCTTCGTCGGTCATAAAACGCTTGAGGGCGTCCCGCGCCGTGCCGGTCATCGTAATCATTGGCGTTCCCCACTCGCTTCGGAAGCCGGAGGGCGGTGGCCGACCTGATCGCCGCCGTTCCCGCGTCGCCTTCCTGATCCGTATGCTCGTTGCCGCGCCAGCGCGCGACGTACATGACTATCCTACCTAACCCGAGCCGCTTTGTCAAACCGAAAAGTAGAGAAAGTCCAGGGGAAGTACGAAGTCCGAATGACGAATGACGAAGTGACGCCGAGTGAACGAGTAGGCCAGTGGGCCGGTGATGAGTGACGAAGGGGGGATGGCCTGCTGAATGCCGGGGTCGCGCGGTGTTGATATAGGACTAATGGCCCCTTCAATCGTCGCCATACGCTTGTTATAGTGTCGCGACGCGACCGCACAAGCAGATGAACCGCACCCCAAGGAGGGATTGATGCGACGACGAGCGACGTTGATGCTGCTGGCGATCGTGATGGCGCTGCCGTGGTGGGTCGGTGATGCCCGTCCGGCGGCGGCAGCGGAGCGGTGTTTCGCGGAGACGGGGCAGTGTATCGGCGGGCGTTTTCTCGACTATTGGGACGCGCACGGCGGCTTGGCGATCAATGGCTATCCGCTGACCGGTGAGCAGGTCGAGCAGCTGGAAGACGGCAAGCAGTACACCGTGCAGTGGTTCGAGCGAGTGCGGCTGGAATACCACCCGGAGAACCCCGCGCCGAACGACGTGCTGCTCGGCCAGTTCGGGCGCGCGATCCGAGCCGCCGATCCGCCAACCGGCCCGCAACCGGGGCGGCGCTTCTTCTCGGAGACGGGACACGCGATGGGCGGCGATTTCCTGGCCTATTGGGAACGGAATGGCGGGCTGCCGCAGTTCGGCTTCCCGATCAGCGCGGAGTTGGTCGAGACGCTGGGCGGGAAGCCGTACACGGTGCAATACACCGAGCGGGCGCGCTTCGAGCTCCACCCCGAGCATGCCGCGCCGAGCAATGTGTTGCTTGGGCAGTTCGGGCGGCAGATCCTGGACAGCCAGCCGACCCCGGCGGGTTGTGGGCCACTCCCCGCGCCGCTCACGGGCGGGCAGACCTATAGCGACCCGCGCGGGCGCTTCACGGCGCAGTTCCCGCACGGCTGGAGCGCGCGGACCGAGGCCGACGGCAACGTGAGCGTGGTGGCGGCGTCGGGCGCGGGGGTGACGCTGGCGGTCGCCGATGCGCCGGGTCGGCAGATCGACGAGTACAAGGATCAGATCCTCGGCCAGGTGCAAGAACCGGTCGCGACGAATGGCCGCTTCGAGTTGCTCTGCGTGGCGCGTCTGCGGGTCGGGCAATACCCGGCCTACCGGCTGCGCTTCATCCATAACCGCACCGATACGCCGGATGGTCGACCGGTGCCGGAAGAGATCGACCGGATCTTCTTCCTCGCCAATGGCCGCTCGTTCAACGCCAACGGTTTTTTGGAACCGGATGACGACGCGGCACGCGGGCAGATTGAGGCGGTGGCGGCGAGCATAGTACCGAAGTAGTCGTGAGTCGTGAGTCGTGAGTCG
>DATCMP010000539.1:0-11241 GCA_036563365.1 Thermomicrobiales bacterium | reverse complement strand
TCGGGGCAATCGCGCAGGTGGTGGCGGGGCCGCTGGGGTTCTTGTTCCTGCCGGAGGTGGGGGAGGTCTCGGACCAGAACGGGACGTTGGCGACCCCGGCGGGGTATGCGTTCGCGATCTGGGGTCCGATCTTCCTGCTGTTGGCGGTCTACGCGGTCTACCAGGCGTTGCCCGCGCAGCGGGAGAACCGGTTGTTGCGGCGGATCGGCTGGTGGATCGCGGCGGCGTGCCTCGGCAACGCCCTCTGGACGGTCGTCTTCCCGCAACGGCAGTTCGTGCTGGCGCAGGTCATCATCGTGGCGATCTTCGCCTGTCTGGCGGTCGCCTTTGGCCTGCTGGCGCGGGAGACCCGCGCGCGCGATCTCAGCGGGGCCGAGCGCTGGCTGGTGGCGCTGCCGCTCGGGCTGTTGTTCGGCTGGCTCTCGGCTGCCACGCTGGCCGGGTTCGCGGTGACGCTGCGCGCGATCGATCTGCTGCCACGCGGGACCGGCGAGGTGATCTTCGCGGCGGCGCTGATTTTCCTCTGCGGCGGGGTCGCCAGTCTGGTCCTCTTGCGCGGGGCCGTCGTCCCGGCCCAGGGGCTGCTGGCCTACGCGACAGCGGTCGTCTGGGCGCTGATCGCGATCGTGGCGGCAGGGGGCGCGGCCTCGACGCCGATCGCGGTCGTCGCGGTGGCGATGATCGTCGCGGTGATCGTCGCCGCGTTGGGCGCGTTGTTCGGGGGTGGGGCAGCACGCGGCGTGCGCCGCCAGACGGCGATCGGGGCCGCCTGAGCTTTCTCCGCTCGCAAGCATTTGACGACAACTGGTGACAATTCGAGGATGGCGGAGCGTGCGACCCCGTGGGATTCAACCCCCACGGGGTCGCACACGCATTTGTCAGCTTGCGTTCTACGCCAGCTTGCGGAGAAGCAGCGCCGCGTCAGTGGTATGTTCCACACAGAGGGTGTATCGCCTTAGCGTCCGCCTGGGGGCGCCCCGGTGGCGTCGCCCACGCAGCGCGCTGAAACTGTTGCCCCACTCACCCGTTTTTTGATACGTGGCGACAATTTGTCGTGCCGATGACGGGTTAGGCGTTGTCTGTGAGAGGTTTTGCGATGCGTATCCGGCGTCCCCTCGTGGCCCTTGGCGTGCTCTCATTGCTCCTCAGCGGACTGGTGCAGGCCGCGCCGGTCAGCGCGGCGCAGCAGTGCTTCGCCGAGACAGGCCACTGTATTCAGGGCCGGTTCCTCGATTATTGGGAGGCGAATGGCGGGCTGGCGCGGAACGGCTACCCGTTGACCGCCGAGCGCCGCGAATTGCTTGAGGATGGCAAAGAGTACACCGTGCAGTATTTCGAGCGGGTGCGCCTGGAACTCCACCCGGAGAACGCCGCGCCGAACGACGTGCTGCTCGGCCAGTTCGGGCGGCGGATCCTGCGCGAGGACTACACCACCGTGGCGGGCACGACCTACGAGCAGGCGACCGCCCCGGTTGCGGGCAGCGGGCCGTACTACTTCGCGCAGACCGGGCACACGATCGCGCCGCGGTTCCAGGCGTACTGGCAGCAGAATGGCGGGCTGGCGCAGTTCGGCTACCCGATCACCGAGGAGCGCTACGACGGCCTGGCGGACTCGTGCTGTATCACGCAGTATTTCGAGCGCGCCCGCTTCGAGTGGCACCCGGAGAACGAAGGGACACCGTATGTGATCCTGCTCGGGCAGTTCGGGCGACGTCTGCTCGCCGACGAGGCGCTGCTGACCGGCGAGTTCGGCGATCTCTACCGGGCTATCGAGCCGGTGCGCGCGGCGCTCGGGCGACCGGTCGGCCCGACGACCACCACCCCCGGCGCGCTGCAACCGTTCGAACGCGGGCGGATGTTCTGGGCCAAAGAGGGGCCGTACACCTACTACAGTGAGGGCGGCTCGACGCGCACGACGATCTTTGTCCTCTGCGGCAACCCGGCGCAGGGTGACGTGTTGTCGACCTCGTACTATTCCTTCGCCCCCGATTTCTGGGCCGAGGGGCAGGAGCCGGGCGGGGGGCCAGCGCCGATCCCCGGTCGTTACCTGCCCAAGCGAGGCTTCGGGAAGCTCTGGCGCGAGAATGAGTTCGTCAGCAAATGCCTCGGCTACGCCAGCACGCCGAACGAGGTCGGCTTCACCATGTCGATGCAGCAGTTCCAGGGGGGCATGTTATTCCTCAGCGATACGCCGGAGGATCATGCCATCTACAGTCTGAAAGTCCGCCGCAATTGCAATAGCTGCGGCAACACGATCACCTATCAGCGTTATCCGCTCTCGATCCGGTGAGCCGGGCGCGCAGAGCCGACCTCCTGCATGGCAGACCGACAGCGGCGCGGCAAAGGATCAGCCGTTCGAGGCCGTTTCGCCACCCGTCTGCGGGATCAACGCCCTGGCTTCCCCACCTTCTCACGACCGGGCAACCCGCTTGACGGCGCGATCGGGCGGGCGTAGGGTTGCGCGGCGATCGGCGTAGATGCGAGCGGAATGGGGGAGGGCGATGCGGATTCTGGTGACCGGGATCACGGGGCGGATCGGGGCGAACCTGGCGGCGGCGCTGGTGGCGCGCGGCCACGCGGTGCGCGGGCTGGTCTGGGGGCGCGACGCGCGGACGGAGAAGCTGCGCCCGCTCGGCGTGGAGCTGATCGAGGGGAATCTGACCGAGGCGGCCGATGTCGCGCGGGCGACCGACGGGATGGACGTGATCTACCATCTCGGCGGCGCGTTCCAGGGCGGCGGGCCGTTCTCGACCGAGGACTATTTTCAGATCAACGTGCGCGGCACCTACCTGATGCTGGAAGCGGCGCGTGGGCTGCCGCGCCTGCAACAGTTCCTCTTCGCCAGCACCGACGCCCTCTATGACAAATACCCGCCGGGCGGGATGACCGCGCCGATCGACCCTGACACCGCGCCGCGTCGCCCACGGGGCTGGTATCCGCTCTCGAAGTCGCTCGGCGAGGAGCTGTGCGACGGTTACTGGCGCACCTACCGGACGCCGATCACGACGCTGCGGTTCGCGCTGACGGTCGGGGCGGGCGAGATCCTGCATTTCCCGCAGTTCCGCCTCAGCAGGCTGAAAGAAACCTACCTGGACCTCGAACCGCACTGGCAGGGCGAAGAACAGTTGGTCATCATGCGCGACCACGATGGTCGACCCTGGCGCAAGCATATCGCCGATGTGCGCGACATCGTCGCGGGTTGCGTGGCGGCGCTCGGGGTGCCGGAGGCGCTGGGGCAAACCTTCCAGTTGGCCGGTCCCGCGCCGTTCGGCTGGGACGAGGCGATCCCGTACCTCGCCGAACGCCTCGACCTCCCCTACATCGACGCGCGCTCGAACGGCGTCCCAACCTACTATGAGTTCGACCTGTCGAAGGGCCGCGAACTGCTCGGCTTCACCCCGCAATACGACATCCGGCGGATGATCGACGATGCGCTGGCGTTCGAACGCGGCGAGGATACCGGGGTGTTGCCGACGGGGTGAGGGCTAAACGGATACGCAACACCACAAACGTCCAACAGCTCAGTGAACAGGAGCAGCCATGCCATTCGACCTGATCATCCGGGGCGGGGAGATCGTGACGGCGGGCGCGAGGGCGTGCGCCGATCTGGGGATCGTGGATGGGCGGGTGGCGCAGATCGGCGGGGAGCTGGCCGGGGCGCGGGAGCTCGATGCGACCGGGAAGCTGCTGCTGCCGGGCGGGATCGACGCCCACGTCCACCTCTCCACGCCGCCCGGTCCGCGCGGGGAACACGTCTGGGTGGACGATTTCACCAGCGGTTCGGCGGCGGCGCTGGCGGGCGGGATTACGACGCTGGGCAATATGACCTTCCTCATGCCGGGGGAGACACCGCTGGCCGGGCTGGCGCGCGAGGCGGCGATCGCCCGCCAGCAGACGATCTGCGATCTCTTCCTGCACCCGGTCCTGGTCGAGACGCCGCCCGCCGTGATCGACGAGATCCCGCGCCTGCTGGCCGAGGGCTGCAACACCATCAAATATTTCATGGCCCCGCCGACCTTCGACACGCAGGTGCCGGGCTACGTCGAGGCGACGCGCCGGGCGGGAGCCGCCGGGCTGCTGTCGCTGATCCACTGCGAGGATCACGCGCTGATGGCCGACGCGGCGGCGCAATTACACGCCGCCGGGAAATCGTCGCTGCGGCATTACGCCGAGAGCCGCCCGCCGATCAGCGAGGTCGTGGCGACGCAACGGGCGGTGGCGATCGCGGAGGCGACCGGCGCGCCGGTTTACATCGTCCACCTCTCCTGCGCGCGGGCGCTGGCGGTCTGCGCCGAGGCGGCGGCGCGCGGGGTGCCGGTCTACGTCGAGACGCGCCCGTTCTATCTGCACCTGACGCGGGAGCGGTTCGCGGAGCCGGACGGCGCGAAATATGTCGGGCAACCGCCGCTGCGCGAGGCGTCCGACGTGGCGGCGCTCTGGACGGGCCTGGCAGCGGGGACGGTCCACACCGTCTGCACCGATCACGCGCCGTGGTCGCTGGCGGCGAAGCTCGACCCGGCTCTGACTGTCACGAGGCTGCGACCGGGCGCGGAGAATTTGCAGACGATGTTGCCGATGCTCTACTCCGAGGGGGTGCGCCAGGGGCGGCTCTCGCTCGGGCGGCTGGTCGAGGTGCTGTCCACGAACGTCGCCAAGCTGTTCGGCCTCTACCCGCGCAAGGGGACGATCGCGGTCGGCAGCGACGCCGACATCGTCGTTTTCGACCCGGACCTGACGCGGACCGTCAGCGCCGCGATGCTGAAATCGAACGCTGACTACTCGGTCTACGAGGGCTGGGAGGTCACCGGCTGGCCGACGACCACGATCCGGCGCGGCGAGATCGTCTTCGACAACGATGACGTGATCGGGCAGGCGGGGAGCGGGGAGTTGGTGCGACGCGGGGCGACGGTGGCGTTGTAGCGCATACCAAGATAATAAGTGTTACGTCTGCAAAGAGAGTTGGTGCGACGCGGGGCGACGGTGGCGTTGTAGGGGAGGCGATCTTCGCCCCGGTTGGCGCCTGAACACGCGCCTGTGTCGAGTTCTCCGGGCGAGCGGCGCGTCGAGGTGATTCGACGACCGTGGAGGCTCGGTTGCGACTGACACTGTCGCCGACGAGTCTGACGTTGTGCATGGCGACGCGAGCCGCCGTGTGGGTGCGTGTGTGGATTGTCCGGTCGCTGGCGGTAGCCGCTGGCATACGCCCTGCGAGGCCACTGGTAGAAAGTGCGGGCGCGCGAGGATGCCGTCCGGGGAGGGCGACGGCGCGAGGGAAGAGAGGTGGGCGATGGCGGTCCCCTTCCGCGACCGGCGCGACGCCGGGCGTCGGCTGGCGTCGCTGCTGGCACACCACACGGGCGATCCGCGTGTCCTGGTGCTGGCGCTGCCGCGCGGCGGCGTGCCGGTCGCTTACGAGGTCGCCCGCGCGCTCGGCACGCCGCTCGATCTTTTCCTCGTCCGCAAGCTCGGCGTGCCGGGCCAGGAGGAACTGGCCCTGGGCGCGATCGCCACGGGGGGAATACGGGTCCTCAACGACGAGCTGGTGCGGGAGTTGCGCCTCTCCGCTCGCGCGATCGATGCGATAGCGGAGCGCGAGGATCGTGAACTGGCGCGGCGCGAGCGGGCCTACCGGGGTGATCGCCCCGCGCCCGCTGTGCGCGAGCGGGTCGTTATCCTGGTGGATGACGGGCTGGCGACCGGGGCGACGATGCGCGCCGCTGTGCTGGCGTTGCGCCGTCAGGCTCCCGCACACCTCGTCGTCGCCGTGCCGGTCGCCGCGTCGGAGATTTGCACCGCCTTCCGCGCCGAGGTCGATGAGGTCGTCTGCGCCGTCACCCCCATCCCCTTTCACGCCGTCGGCACCTGGTACGAGGACTTCACACAGACGACCGACGACGAGGTGCGCGACCTGCTGGGGCAGGCCGCGCGTACAGCCTCCGAACCGCGCGACGGCGATGACGCCGTGTCCTGACGATGTTGTGTCCTGACGATCCGTGCCGCGTTCGGCCAGGGATATGCGGAGGCGACGATGGGCGATATTACGGAGGCTACCGCGAGCGCGGCGATCCGCGCGGCGGCTCACCCACTCACCGGCGCGGCGGGCGACTATGATCCGCTGCTGGAGGCGATCGGCGACGCCCGGTTCGTGTTATTGGGGGAGTCGTCGCACGGCACGCACGAGTTCTACGCGGCGCGCGCGGCGCTCACCCGGCGGCTGATCGCGGAGCGGGGTTTCACCGCCGTCGCGGTCGAGGCCGATTGGCCGGATGCTTACCGGATCAACCGTTGGGTGCGCGGCCTGGATGGCGACGCGAGCGCCGAAGCGGCCCTCGGCGGCTTCGAACGCTTCCCGACCTGGATGTGGCGCAACACCGTCGTGCGTGATTTCGTCTCCTGGCTGCGCGAGCACAACGCCGCGTTGCCGACGGGGGGAACCCCGGTCGGCTTCTACGGCCTCGATCTCTACAGTCTGTACGGCTCGATGGCGGCGGTGATCAACTATCTGGATGGGGTTGACCCGGAGGCTGCGCGGCAGGCGCGACAGCGCTACGGCTGCTTCGAGCACTTCCTGCAGGACAGCCAGGCGTACGGCTACGCCACCAGCACCGGCGAGGCCGAACCGTGCGAGGATGACGTGGTCGCCCAGTTGGTGGAACTGCAACGGCGGGCGGGCGAACTGGCGGGGCGGGATGGCCCGCTGGCCGAGGACGAATTTTTCTACGCCGAGCAGAACGCCCGGCTGGTCAGGAACGCCGAAGAATATTACCGCGCGATGTTTCGCGGGCGCGTGTCGTCATGGAACTTGCGCGATCGGCACATGGCCGAGACGCTGGACCGGCTCGTGGGGCACCTCGATCGTCGGGGCAGGCAGGCGAAGGTCGTCGTTTGGGCGCACAACTCGCATCTGGGGGATGCGCGGGCGACCGAGATGGGCGAGGGAGGCGAACTGAACGTCGGGCAATTGGCGCGCGAGCGCTATGGCGACGCGGCCTTCCTCGTCGGCTTCAGCACCTACAGCGGCACGGTCACCGCCGCCGACGACTGGGACCAACCGCCCCGGCTCAAGCGGGTCCGTCCCGGTCTGCCGGGCAGCTACGAGGCGCTCTGCCACGCGGCGGGCCTGCCGCGCTTCTTCCTGCCGCTGCGGGATAACCCCGATCCCGAGCTGCTGGCCGACCTGCGGGTACGACGGCTGGAGCGGGCGATCGGCGTGGTCTACCGCCCGGAGACCGAGCGCTGGAGCCATTACTTCCGCGCGAGCCTGCCCGATCAGTTCGATGCGCTCCTCCACTTCGATGAGACCAGCGCGGTCGAGCCGCTGGAGCCGGGGGCCGGTTGGGCGTCGGGCGAAGCCCCCGAAACCTTCCCCTTCACCGTCTGAGGGCACGAATACGCCTCGCGGGATCACGGGCGGGAGGCCGTTGCGCCCGCCCGTCGCATATCCCGCGTCGCCCCTTGCCCCGTTCTTGCCAACTTCGCGCCCGGTGGTAGACTGCACGGACGAGGCGGCGAACGGCGCGCCGGGTGCGTCGTGGCGAACGTCGCGGCCTCGTAGCGCGACCGCACGCGGTGGGGACATATCCCCGAAAGCTCGTGGGGACGTCCGGTGTCTCCCCTGGTATGACCGAGCGAGGAGAAAAATCGATGGTGATCAGCGATCAGCGGGTGATTGGTCAACCGATGCCGCGCGCCGATGCGCCGGCCAAATTGTCCGGGCAGGAGCGGTATGCGGGTGATCTCGCGCTGTCGGGGCTCGTCCACGCCCGCCCGGTGCTGAGCGTGCGGGCGCACGCGCGGCTGGTGAACGTCGATCGCGCGGCGGCGTTGGCGGTGCCGGGGGTCGTCGCGGTGCTGGTCGCCGCCGATCTGCCGTTCGCCGCGCAGGGCGGACCGCCGCGCGCGACCGAGTCGCTGGCGCGCGAGGAGGTCGTCTATGCCGGGCAGCCGGTGGCGCTGGTCCTGGCCGAAACCGAAGGGGCGGCGGAGATGGCGGCGGCGCTCGTCGAGGTGCAGTACGAGGAGTTGCCGATCGTCCTCGACCTGGACGCGGCGATGGCCCCCGATAGCCCGCTGGCGCGCGTGCTGACGAAGGTCGGCGAGGACGCGGCGGAAGCGGCGATGCACGGCGTCGGCGGCGGTGGCCTGGCGGAAGAGACGACCGAACGCCTCTCGGCCAACGTCAGCGGGCAGGCGCATCTCGAAATGGGCGACATCGCGGCGGGCTTCGCGGAAGCCGACGTGACCGCCGAGGGGACGTATGCGACCGCCTGGGTCCACCAGGGCTATATCGAGCCGCAGACCTGCGTGGCCGTGCCGGATGGGATGGGCGGGCTCTCCGTCCACGCCAGCACGCAGGGGTTATTCCGCACGCGGCAGGTCATCGCGCAGACGCTCGGCCTGAGCGAGGAGAAGATCCGGGTTGTCTCGATGCCGGTCGGCGGCGGTTTCGGCGGTAAGTTCGGCCTGATCGAGCCGCTGACGGCGGGTGCGGCGCTCGCGGTCGGTCGCCCGGTGCGCCTCGCCTTCAGTCGCAACGAGGATATGCTGACCGCCAACCCGACCCCCGCCGGGCAACTCCGGGTTAAGATCGGCGCGCGGCGCGACGGCAAGGTAACGGCGATCCAGGCGCGGCTGGTCTTCGATACCGGCGCGTACCCGAATTCGCCGATGGCGGGCGCGGCGTTCGCGGTCGCGGGCTGCTACCACTTCCCGAACCTCGACATCAAGGGTTACGAGGTGATGACCAATCGGCTCGGGCCGGGGGCGTATCGCGCGCCGGGGAACCCGCAGGCCAGCTTCGCGGTCGAATCGGTGATGGACGAGCTGGCCGGGAAGCTGGAACTGGACCCGATCGCTTTCCGCCTGCTGAACGTGCCGACCGAAGGTGACCCACGCCCGGACGGCAAGATCTGGCCGATTATCGGCCTGAAGGAATGCCTGGAACACCTCAGCCAGCACCCGCTGTGGACGGGGCGCGCGGCCCTCGGCGCGGCGCAAACCGGGCGCTTCCGCGAGGGGATCGGCGTCGGGGTCGGCGGCTGGCGCGGCGGGCTGGAACCGGCGGCGGCGCTCTGCCACGTCGATCCGTCCGGGGTCATCAACGTCGTCGTCGGCGCGGTCGATCTCAGCGGCACCTTCACCACCTTCCGCATGATCGTCGCGGAGACGATCGGCGTCGATTACGAACTGGTACGCGTCGTCGGGTCGGACAGCACCAACGCGCCGTATGCCGGGGGCAGCGGCGGCAGCAAGATCGTCTACACCGTCGGGCAGGCGGTGCAGCGGGCGGCGGCTGACGCCAAGGAGCAGATCCTCGATCTGGCGGGGCAAATTCTGGAGGCCGCGCCGCAAGACCTGGAGATTTCCGGCGACCGCGTGCGCGTGAAGGGGATGCCGGAAGGCTCGGAGTACGAGGTCACGATCGCCAAGATCGCGGCGTTGACGAGCGGCTTCGGTGCGCGGCACGCGCCGATCTCCGGGCGCGGCACCGGGGCGCAGACGGCGAACGCGCCCGGTTTCTCGGCCCATCTGGCCCATGTGCGGGTCGATCTCGACACCGGCGATGTGGCGGTCCTCAACTATGTGGCGTCGCAAGATGTGGGGCGGGCGCTGAACCCGGCGGCGGTCGAGGGCCAGATCCTCGGCGCGGTGGTGCAGGGCTTCGGCTGGGGCCTTTATGAGCAGATCGTCCACGACGAGAACGGCCAGATGGTCACCGGCTCGCTGATGGACTACGTGCTGCCACGCGCGGAAGTCGCGCCGCAGATCGAGACGGTGATCGTGGAGGTGCCGTCGCCGGAAGGCCCGTTCGGCGCGCGCGGCGTCGGCGAACCGCCGATCATCCCGGTCGCGGCGGCGATCGCCAACGCGATCCACGACGCGACCGGCGTGCGCTCCGCCGCGATCCCGATCACGCCAGAGCGGCTGTGGCGGGCGATGAACGTGGGGTAAAGAACAAGGGCCGGAACAGGAGACACGGAGGCACGGAAGGGGCGAGGAAAGAGTACGGGGGGGACGGTTTAACGCAGAGACGCAGAGGGGAAGGAGCGCCGCAGAGAAGGAACGCTATTAATTCGTCCTCTCTGCGAACTCTTTCTTTCTCTCCGCCCCCTACCCGCGCACATCTGGCCGATAGACCGACCAGAAGGCCAGCCAGGGCGGGGCGAAGGCGGTGAGGTGGGTCCAGGTGCCGGGCTCGGCGTCGGGGTCGGGATGCAAGCTCTTGAACTCCGAGCAGTGGTGGAGGACGAAGCCTTGCTCGGCGAGGCCGTTGAGCAGGGTGCCGAGGGTGTGGCGGTACTCGCGCGGGCCGGGGATCGGCGCGGGCTGATCCCCGGCGCGGGCGTAGACCCAGGATTCGTCGGCGTAGGTCGTCGCCGCGCCATCGATGTACGGCTGCCGCAGGGTATAGCCCGCGCCGTTCCAATCCGGCGTGCCGATCCCGCTAAAGAAGGGATTGGCCGTTTGCAGATAGTAGCGCCCGCCCGGGCGCAGCACCCGCGCGACCTCGCGGAAGACACCGCCGACCTCCGGCACGAAATTAATCGCGTAGGGCTGGTAGACGAGATCGAACGCCGCCGCGTCGAGCGCGGCGAGATCGCGCATATCGGCCTGGATCGCCGTCACCGCCAC
The DNA here is from genome assembly GCA_036563365.1 of Thermomicrobiales bacterium. Lineage (GTDB taxonomy): Bacteria > Chloroflexota > Chloroflexia > Thermomicrobiales > CADCWN01 > CADCWN01. The sequence continues at coordinate 609 of DATCMP010000539.1, read as the reverse complement.
GCCGTAATGCGCCGCCGCCTGGCGGTCCCGCGCCAGTTGCGCCTCCGACAGATCGACGACCGTCACCCGCGCCCCGAGCAGGGCGAAGGCGATCGCCTGCTGCCCGCCGCCCGCCGCGAGGCAGAGAACATCCCGCCCGGCGAACTCGCCGAGCAAGCCTTCGGGGTCGACCAGTTCCCGGGCTGAAGTGGCATCGAGATTGAGGGCGGGGCGGGTGAACAGGGCGTCGGCATCGGCCAGCGCCTGCCAGCGCGCGATGTTGTAGCGGGCGGCTTCGTCCATCGGGGTGATCTCCTCTGTGTGGCATTAGGGCGCGACCCGAGTAGAACATGGCTGTGGTAGGGGCGGGTCAAGGCCCGCCCGGCTGATGACCGCAACCACATCATCATCACGCAACACACGTTGGAGTTGTCCTGCCATCCGTTACGCCGTTGCCGACCGGGCGGGTCAAGGCTTGCCCCTACCATAGCGCGAGGTGGGCTGGCGGCTGAAGCCGCGCCTCGCGGGCCTGCGGCCACGAAGCCCGCCTGCGCGGGCTGGGATTGCGACGAGACAGTGCTTCCAGATCGGGCGGTGTCCTGACAACGGACCCAGCAGGCGCGGCTTCAG